>JAAUPU010000017.1 GCA_012032975.1 Caldilineaceae bacterium
TCTAGGCATTGGGGTCCAGTCTCAGCCCACCCTGGATCTTATCCAGTACACCATTGGGTTCCAAGGTATCATCCCATATCTTCGCGATTGCATTAGGGCTTCTGGTACCAAACGTCTGCTCAAAATGATTGATGGACGTAAACGTCCTTGTTTCCAGGTCTTCACGCGAGAGCGCAATCCAGTTCCAGGTCAGCAGACGAAGATCTAAACCATCAAAAAGAGGCTCGCGACCGCGATATTCGATGAAAACATCCCAAAGTTTCTCGGCATCAGCTCCGTGGCCAAGAATCACTTCCGGGTGCAGGTGTAGCCGCGCTAGCGTGGCCTCAACGCGTTTGCCTTCGGTGGGTGAGTCGAGTTCGGCACGCAAGAAAGCGAGCAACGCGACCTTAAGAGTTGTTTGACAGTTGGTCATTCGGTGAACGGTTCCATGACGTAAGACATCTGTTGACCAGTACAACAGATACAGATTTTGCAGTTTTTTTCTGCTAATCCGCAACATCTGTGGATAGGTTGTCTCAATCAGGCCATTCCCAGGGCAAGGTGTTCTGAAAGATCCAGGCCAGCGTGAAGAGAGCCTGGGTTGCGATCAACGGCAATGCCGCGCCGTTCAAAGCGCGGCGACTGGGCAGCACCTTTGGCAACAGAACGACCAGCAGCAGCGTGCTGGGCAGCGCGGCCAGGCTGAAAAGATCCCAATCGCGCTGGCCGCCGTAGTCCGGGTTCCAGACCCAGATAAAGAGCCAGTAGCAGGCGGTGGCGACGAAAAGAAAACCCACGATCGAGCGCTCCTGGCGAGAAGCTGTGTCGGTGGCTGTGTCATTGGCCGTGTCCCTGGCTCCCTTGTCGCGCCGCACGAGCAACAGCGCGCACCAGAGCAAACTGGGCAAGACCACCGGCGCGACCAGCAATTGCTCGTTCAAGAAATCGCGTAGATGGGGCCAACTGAACATCGTATACTGTTCCCACCGCGTCCGGGTCTCCAACAAAGGCACAAACCAGCGCGCATCGCTGCCGCCGGGTCGGTCGTCTGTCAGCAACAGGCGGATGCCGTGACCGCCAACTTCCATCAACAAAACGGCGCCCATACCGACCAGCAGCATGGGCGCGATGACCTCTAGAACGACCCGGCCAAACGAATGGTTTCCACGCTGCCAGACAATCCACGCAAGGAAAAGCAGGCTCGGCGTCAGCACCACCGTACTTGGATGGGTGGCATTGGTGAAGGCCAGCACCAGTGCGGCCAACCAGAGCGGTCGCCGGCCGGCAATCAGGCCCAAGCCAAGCCAGAGGTAGACCAGCACCCCAGCCGCGGCAAAGCTGTAGTTCTCGACATAGCCAAAGAAGAGCTGGCTCAACCCTAAGGTGACCAACAGACCGTAGGTCAACCAGGCCGGGGCCAGTCGTTCGCAACGGCTCAACGCCAGCACCGTCGCGAGATAGAGCGCACCGGCCAGCGGGCTGAGCAGGCGATAGACCGGGGTCGCGTCTTTCCACTCCAGCCCAAGCGGAACGCGCAACAGCGCCCAAAGCTGGCTGTGCAACAACACATCCAGTGGCGCCTGCCAGGAGAAGACCAGACGCAATTCCGGCTCTGGCCAGGCCAGACTGCGCGAGATCAGAAAGGCATCTCCCCAGCGGGTGTGCGCGATCGGAAAGAGAAAAAAGGCGACCAGCAGCAGCGCGCTGATGAGCACCAGAAGACGTCGCTGCCAGGGTTCAGTCTCGGCCGGTAGCACCGCGTCCGGCTGCGCCGGTCCACTGTTGAATGCACGAAACCAACCGGTTGCGACCAAAGCGACGATCAGAACTGCGCCAAGTGCAAAAGCCCATTGTGGCAGGTAGGTAACCGGCCACAACCCCCACCAGCCCGCCTCAGCACTCGATGGCTCTGGGATAGCCGTCGGCGTTGGCGGAAGCGTGCGCACGTAGGCTGCCAACAGCAGCAGCGCCAACACGATCAGATGAAAGCCGAGCATGGCCACAAGTGAGCGTCGCTTTATTCGGTTGCTGGCCAAGACATCGCTGGTCAAAACTTTGCCATCCAAGGTGATTCTGTTCAGATCCTTGGGTCAGATTGAGCAAGCCGATGGGGGCGGCAAAAAAGGGGGCGGGAAGATGGGAGGAAGATCACCCCACCTTTCCGCCCCCCGATCGTCGAAACGCTCGACGCGGTTGCTCTGAGAAGGGAAATAAAACTGATGATAGGACGGCCGCTATTGGCCGCCGATCACCAAGAATTCCGCTGCAACCCATCCGCCATTTTCCGCATCCAACTCGGGCACGTCAATGCGCACCCACGCGCCATCTTCGCTCACTTCAACTACGGGGTAGACCTCGCCATAGAAGACGTTGCCAATCTTGTTGTCGAATTCGGTGGTAGGCTCGCTGCGCACACGTAGCGGCGTCTCTGCCGAAACCACCGCGAACCCCACATCGGGCGTCGGCAAGGGCGCGGCCTCGGTTTCGGAATCGACAGCCTCTTCTGCTGGTTCAGGCGTGGCAGATGCAGTGCTGTCCGCGGCGCCATCGGCGGTCATACCAGTGGTCATACCTGTGTCATCTGCATTCTCAGATTCAAAGATTTCGACGCCGGTGACATCGCCATTGACCGACACGAAACCAGCACCGACCCACCCTCGACCGGAGGGCGCTCGCTCAACCTCGATCTCGACCCACAGACCATCCGAGCTGATGCCAACGACGGGGTAGACCTCGCCCTCGCGCACACCGGCCACCACCTCTGCGGCCTCGCTTGGCGTTTCGCGCACACGCAGAGATCGCGTCGTCACCGTGGCCATGGCGGGTTCGGCATTTGGGCCAGCAGTGGCGATGTCATCTGATGTCGAAGCTCTACTCTCTGGCTGCGTGGCCGCGGCCATGCCCTGAAACCCTAGCGCCGTCGGATCAAGCTGCGTGGTGCAGGCAGCCAGTGTCAACGGCAACCCAAGGACGAGTGAGAGCACTATCCTTCGAGACAAAAGTCGGATTTTTTTCGCTAAACTCATTGTGATTGACCTCATTGGGTACGGTTGTCCAGGGGCGCTGACGCCCTCTGAATACTCGGGTATCGTTTCGATAAATGGTTGCCAACTGTCCCGCACGTGCAGGATCGGTGACGAACCTTCCAGCGTCGCAGATTATGGCATGGCGGGCAATCAATGGCAAAATCCGCGGGAGAATCCTCTATGCTTCCCAGAGCCGTTCTGGAATCTTCAGACTTCCGCGTCGTCCGAACCGTTCCAGATGGGCTGGCGCTACGGATCTGCAACGTCAATGTCAACCGTTGCAGCGACCTCACCGGTTGCGGCATCGTAGACAATCACCTGGAGCAATGCTGGCGACACCGAACGTGGCACGCCTTCGACAACCTGCACATCGCGCACCTGCGCACCCGGCGCCCAATCTGGCATCTCGGCGACCTTGATCAGCGGGTATCGATCCTCCACAACCCGTTCGCGATTGGCGCGACGAATGGGGTTCCCTACGCCATCCAACATACGCAACGAGACCTTGTAACTCGACTCCAGCAGTTGCAAAGGTCGCCAATAGAGGGTGAGTTTGAGCGCTCGCCCGGCCCGGCGCTCCTCCCATGCCAGATCATATCCTTCGAGGCGGAGGGCATCTTCCGCAAGTGACAGATCGAGTGGGTGCTCCGGGTTTTGGCTGGGGCCTGTGTCGCCGCGTGGCCAGACGCGGACCAGCGGGCCTTCGCCGCTGAACGAATAATCGGACTGGATTCCCTGCACCTCTCGGGTGAGATAGACCGCTTTCCCTTGCTCCAGAAGTGAAGCCACGACCTGCCGACGCTGGGCAGGGTCGTTTACGGCGAGGGTAGTCAATTCGGGCGCCATCCCTTCAGCCTGCTGCAGATAGCGAATGGCCGTGACTTCGCCCTCCAACGCAACCAGATGACTCTGTGGCGGGAATGTCATCTCGGCGATGCTGACCGCAAGATCGTGTTTCGCCCAGAGCTGGCTCCGATTCAGCAACGGCGCGCGGCCACTTGCGCCGCCGACCAAGAGCAGCAACAACGCGGCCTGCAGCAGCCGCGCAACGGCGGGCCAGCGATTCGCCAGGCGGGCGACGAAGCCCACTCCACCGCCGATAAATATCGAACCACAGAGAAAGACCGGCAGCAGAAAAACCTCAACGTCGGCCACTCGATAGTTGAGCGCAAAGAGCAGGTTGGTGAGCAGAACGACCAGGATAAACACCCAGGCTTTCGCCAACCGACGCTGTCTATCCACCAGCCAAACCAGCCCCATAACGCCCAATCCGAAGCCCAGCAGACCAAACTGCCGCACGCCGATCCAGAGCCAGTCGGTCGGCGTGCGGGCCACGGCCAGCGGGTTGGATTCGAGAAAACCAGTGTAGCTGCTGGCCAACACATGGTTGAAAAAGCCGCGCACGGTCGCTTCATAGCTGCCATTCAGGTCTACGACACCCATTGACGCGCGCAGAGGAATGAAGAGATAGAGCAGCAGCGGCGCCAACAACGCGGCTGCCCAAACAAACCAAATGCCCCGGGGGCGCCAGAGGCCAGGCACGCTCCAAAGAAGATAGAGCAGCAGCCCAGGCAAGACCAGCAACGCGGTGCGATGGTGGGCAAGCCCCAACCCCACGACAAACCAGAGCGCCGTCATGCGACGGTCGAAGGTTTGCGTGGATGCTTCGCCCCCATCCGCGCTAGAGGGCAGCGTGTGGTTGACGCCGATGGCAAGCGATAGCAGACCCACAAGCCAGAGCGCATGCAGCGCATAGACCTCGGCGATGGTGGCCTGGCTCCACCAGACCGGGCTGAGACCAAAGGAGATAGCCGCGGCCAATCCTGCCAGTGGATTGGGCGCCGTCCGGTCTTGTGACCAGACGACGCGTCAGCGCAAAAAGCAGGCCAACAGCGATTGCGCCTGCGATTGCGCTGAACAGATTCATACGCCATGCCCAATTGCCAAACGGGAAGATCAGGCGACTCCAGATGCCGCCGAGGATCACGTAGAGGGGATACCCGGTCGGGTGGGCGATGCCCCATTGTGGACCCACCAGTGCAGCTCCAGGCTGTCGTCGAAAAAAGCTGACAAGGCTGGGGGCCGCGGCCGATGCGTACAAGATAAACGCGGCGACGCCGACAATCCAGGCCAGGATGGGGACTTTCTTCACCGGATCATGTCCGTTACTCTGGGTGACTTTGTTGATGGTCGAGCCATTTGGTATGATACAACGTATGTTTCCCACCCACGAGTTTCGTACTCAGAGACGCGCCCACCTCCAACCGTATAGATTACTGCTCGTCATTGCCGCAGCCGTCGCGTTCTTGTTTGTTTGGCCCGTTGACCATGTCTTCGCACAGTCGGTTGACAACAGCCAGTCGTCTACGGCCAACGCCTGGACGCTGCCGGTGATCTGGTATGTGCTGACGGCGGGCTGGCGCTGCTGGTGCCGGCAGGACTCGTGCTCATTGCCGTGGCAAACCTGACGGCAGAACGCGCCTGGAATGCGGCTTTGGGCGGCGTGGCCGCGATTGGACTGGCTGCCTTTGGCTACTGGGCGATTGGCTATGCGCTGCAATTTGGCGGCGTGGGCCTCGTCTATACCCAGCCAGAACTGAGCGCATTGGTCTGGGAGTGGAGCCCGTTGTCGAGCGAATGGGGCATTGGCTGGGGCATGGCGGGATTGAGCGGCTGGTTTCTATCTGGCGCAGAGATTACGTCGCTGGCCTATGCGCTCTTTCTGGCCCATCTGCCCTGGGTGATCACGGCGGCGCTATTGCCCGTTTTGGCCCTGCGCGACCGTGCGCCGTCCACCGCCACGCTGATCCTGGCATTGGTGATCGGCGCGGTCATCTATCCATTGGCGGACAATTGGGTGCGCGGCGGGGGCTGGCTCAATGCGCTGGGGCGTAACCTTAACTTGGGGCATGGCTTTATCGACTTTGCCGGAGCAGGCACAGTCCATCTGGTCGCGGCGGGGATCGGTTTGGCGGCTTTGGTGGTCTGGGCGCCGCGCAAACCACGCGTCGCCGTGCAGAAGACTGAATTGCCGCCTGCGCAATTGCCCTTGCTGGCCATCGTCGGTGGTTTGCTCTTGCTGGCAGGCACGCTGGGTTGGCTGTGGAGCAATCCGCTCCAGGTGGCGTCGTTGAGCGAATTGGCGCTGATGCGCGGCAGCGTCAACAGCGTACTTTACGCGGCTGGCGGTCTGATGGTGCCAGTCATCTACACCTGGTTCGTCACCGGTCGCAGCGACCCTGTGATGAGCGCACGGGGACTGACCGCGGGGGTGGTGGCCGGTTTGGCCGTGGGTCCGTTTGTGCAACCCGGCGTGGCATTCCTGATTGGTTTTCTGGCCGGCGCGAGCGTGCCTTTTGTGACGATGATGGTCGATGCAATTCTACGCCTGGACGATGCGACGGGCCTCGTGGTCGTCAGCGGCGTCCCTGCCATCATCGGGCTGTTGTTGGTAGGAGTTTTCGCCGACGGCGCGGTCGGCGCTGGTTGGCAGATGACCGGTCTATCCAACCACTTGGGCGTGACCGGGCAGGGTGTTTCAGGACTGTTCGTGGCCAGTGGTTTTCAGCCCGATTTCCCAGGTCAGCTTCAGGCGCAGGTGATCGGGATCCTTGCGCTGTTGCTGTGGGGTTTCCTGGCCGGGCTGATCGTCTGTGCGCCGCTTGGCCTGCTCCTGCACAGCCTACACCGCAACCCAAAATCGCACTCGCAGACCCCGGCAGTTCAAGAACGTGTTGGTGGGGTAGATTTCGAAGTGCGCCCGCCTGCCAAGGAGCTGATGCCAGTCGCGTTTGAACCGGAAGATCGCGCCGGCGGCTGACCAAATTCTGACCAGGGACCGCTCTGCCTAATCGCCCAACTGCTGGCCAATGAAGTCCTGCGCCCCGTTGAGAAATGTGCCCATGTCCATGCGGCGCTTGCCGGCGGGCTGCACCTCCAGAAGTTCCAACAACCCCTCTCCGGTTCCGACTGTCACCCCCTCGCGGTAGCGACGCACCACGCCCGGCTCGCCGATTCCAGCCACCACAGCTGCCCGCCAAATCTTGAACGGTTGCCCTCGCCAGGTCGTGTAGGCGCTCGGCCACGGCGCATACGCGCGTGTCTGCCGCTCGATTTGACGCGCGCTGGCGCGCCAGTCGATCTCACCGGCCGTCTTCGCGATCAACCCACAGGTTGACGCGTCTCCAGGCAGGTCGCCCTGATCGATGGGCGCGATATCGCCATGCAACCAGGCTGGCAGCGTCTCCACCAATAGCGCGGCGCCCTGTTTGGCCAACCGCGCCCCCAGCGTCTCGGTGCTGTCATCTGCAAATATCGACTGTCTGGCTTGGGCGAGTACGGGTCCGGTGTCCATCCCCACATCCATGAGCATGACGGAGATCCCCGTTTCTTCCAGGCCGTCAAGAATAGCTGCCGAAATTGGCGAGGCGCCCCGGTAGGCGGGCAAAAGGCTGGCGTGAACGTTGATGCATCCAAACGTGGGAATCTCCAGCACCGCACGCGGCAGGATCAATCCATACGCCACGACCACGATCAGGTCGGGCGCAAGCTGTTTCAGCGTCTCGACTACGTCGGGCGCCTTGCGCATTCGCTCGGGCTGATGCACCGACAGGCCCTGCTCAAGTGCGTACGCCTTGACAGGGCCAACCGATGGCCGATTGCCTCTGCCAGCACGTCGATCTGGCTGAGTGAACACAGCGTGGACACGCCAATTTCGGCTTGACGCTTGCCCATGAAGCGCGGCCAAGCTGGGCGTAGCAAAGTCGGGCGTTCCCATGAAGACGATGCGGGTTTCGGGCTGAAAAACGGATTCGGTGGGCATGGGTGATTGGCTGGCCTATGGAATGGGAATGGGATCGCCGAGGATCGGTGGCGGCGTGCGGCGGAACGACATCGACCAGTGCCGCCATCAGCGCGGGCAATTCGCGGGTCTCGGACCAGGCGACCGAACGGGGATCATAGGTGCGCCGGTCCGCGCTGACGCCACTGGCTTTGATGCCCAGTGTGTGACAAAGAAAAAGCGCACGCGGCAGATGAAATCTCTGGGTCACCAGGATCGCGCTCTCCAATTGAAAGATGGCGCTGGCTCGATAGCAAGTGTCATACGTGCGACGCCCGCCAAAATCGGGTTGGATATCTTCGACGGGCACGCCGCGGTCGATGGCGTAGTTCATCATCGCGCCCGGTTCGTCATAGTCCAGATTGCTATTGTCGCCGCTGAAGAGCAGTTTGTCGACTTTGTCACGTTGATAGAGGTCGATGGCCGTGTCCACCCGATCGCGCAACATCGCGCTGAGCCGCCCACTGGGGTAGACACGCGCGCCAAAGACGATTGCAACGCGTTGGGACGGCGCCGTCTCGACCGTGTAGATGGCCGGATCAAATTGCCAGATCGCCCAACTCCGCAGCAAGAAGGGAAAGGCAAGCGCAAACAGTGCGACTGCCAGCACCAGCAAATAGAGAATGAGTCGAGCACGACCGCTGAGCGGCCGCCAAAGGGTGAAGTGGTTGCGCGCCATCGCGCTCCTTTCCGGTGGAGATCATCTGCTCGCCACTCATGGGCGTTCACAGCAGATCTACGTTCTGACAATCGATCCGGTTCCTGCCCAACTGGAGATCCAGGGTAGTCGGGCAGATCCAGAGACGGGATCAAGAGCACACTTCGTGGACTTGACAGCCAAGACTCGAACTCCCATACTTGTAGGTATGCACGAATTTGACGCAGAAGACGGTAAAGAGCCATCCAAATCAGCCCAAAACCCCAAGGAGAGCCAAGCGCCCTACGGCAAGCCTCGCCCCATTCCTGCTGCTCCGCTCCCGCAGGAGCTACGCAACTGGCAAGTCGTCGAAATCGAGGGCGAGGCAACGGTCGTCGGCGAGGCAACGGTCGTCGGCGGTGCGACGGCCACTGACGGTCCCCCGACCGGTGTTGCGGAAACAGGGCACGATCCTCGGGGCGAAGTCCATGCGATTGCCGATCAGGTCGACGATATCATCATCGGCTCCCTCGCAACTCGCCACCTGACGATCAACCCTGGCGATACTGCGCTTTTCCGGTTGACAATTCTCAACAACGGCCCGAAGGACGCGCTTTTCAAGGTGCAGGTGGAAGGCTGGCTTGATGAGGCGTGGGTGCAAGGCGCGCCGATCCACACCCGAGTTCAGCCTGGCGAGCGCACGGTGGTCGAAGTGGCCGTTGCGCCTCCTCGCCTGCCCTCAACCGTCGCCTCGGATCGCCCCCTGGCCATCCTCGTTACGTCGCCTGGATACCCGGGGCGACTCTGTCGAGTTGGCGCCCAGTTGACCATTCGCCCCTTTGGCGGATTCAACCTGGGTCAACCCCGCCCCGCGGACTTGACGGTCAACTGGCTGCGACGGCATGTCACGTTCATCATCCCGCTGATCAACCGGGGCAACTGGTCAACGACTGTTGAACTTCACGCAGCAATCCTTGGCGGGCCTCCCACCGGCGATCATGGGTGCAGCTTCGAATTCCGTTCGTCGGCCTCCCAACCCTACCAAGCTGGCAAGATTACCGTGCCCCTGCGTCCTGGCGAGACCATCCCGATCGAGGTGCGCATCATCCCGCATGAGCAGCCCATCTTTGCCTGGGATGCCCTGCATATCCCGTTTCGGGTCGTGGCGACCTCTGTGGAAGAAATGGGTTCTGCCAACCGCGGACTGGTGGAAAGCGTCGATCTGGAATTCGCCAGCGCACCGCTGGTCCGCCCCTGGCAGATCGCCTCGCTCTCGACTTTGATGGCCCTGGCGCTTTTGCTCATCGGGTTCATCGTCGTGGCGGGTCTGCTGTTGATGCAGACCCTTGCGCGTCCAACTGCGCCCCCCGCCGCAAACATCGCTCCTGCTGCCGCACCGGTTGCCATCATCCTCAAAGTGGCCGAACCCGTGCCAACCCGCGGCGCGGATGCGCCGACTTTGGCCGCGCCGGCCATCACCGCTGCCATCCCGACAGTTGACCTGACGAACGGCCCTACCTCTGAGGTCATCCCACAGGTGAGTGCCGCCAGCGTGACTGCACCTGGAGAGATCGGTGCGCCAGGCGCCCCGGCTGGACAGGTCGGCGCGCCGCTTGTGTTACCCAACCAGGTGACGGCGCCCGGCGAGCCAAGCGCAGCCCGCCCGCCACAAGCCGTCCAACAGAATGCCATTCCCCTTGTGCAACCCCAGACCGCCGCCCAACCCGCCCCGGCGGTCGCCGCGCGCCCGCTAACCTACGCAGAGATGTTTCAGGAGATCGGTCTACGGTATGACCTGAACTGGCGAATGCTGGCTGCGCAAGCGTATGTCGAGAGCAGCTTCAACTCGTTGGCGCTGGGCAGCGCGGGCGACATGGGGCTGATGCAGATTCTGCCTCCAACATGGAAGGAGTGGGCGCCGGTTGTGAATGCGACGGATCCATTCGACAGCTACAGCAATACATTGGTTGCAGCAGTCTATCTCGATTATCTGCGCACACGGCTCGGTCAGGCTGGCTATTCAGACCAACAATGGATGCTGGTCGCCTACAACTGGGGACCGGACAAGCTGCTCGATCACCTGCGCAGCGGCGGGTCGTGGGACAACCTCGGTGAAGCGCAACGCAATTATGCTCGCACGATCTTGCAGATTGCGGAAAGCATCCCTCAGAACTGATGCGTTACTTGTGGCTTAGTTCGACGCAGTGCTACCATGCCACGCATGGAGCAGCAGAAGATCGACGAAGAGACGAGCACCCCTGAACGTCCGTTGCCAACGCTGATGCGTCGGCCACTCCTGCATTGGCCGACGCATCAGCGTTGGCTCGCTTTGGCCGCGGTTGTTAGTGCGCTGCTTGGCCTCGTCTGGCTGCTGTATACTGTTCCCAGGCAGGCAGCGCCGACAGCCCTGCTCCCCGCGACGCCCGCAGAGACGTTGCTCAGCGGTGTCGTAGCCAGCATGGACAGCCCACTCTTTGCTTATTCCCCCGGCTGGACAATCGACGAGCGTGGCGCCGACCCCATCGAACCGATCGATCCCTGGTTAACGCCGTCTGGCGTTGTGAGCTTCGAGTATTTTGGCGACGAGTTGAGCTTGCAGCTTGCCGTGGGCAATTTTTGGGGCTATCTCTTCGTGACGGTCGATGGAGAGCCAGCCAACCTGTTGCCTATCATCGACGGAAATGTCAACAGTCTGGGCGAACGCGCCGGTTATCGCACGTTCCTGGAGCCTGAAGCGCAGACAGATCAGGGGCCTGCTTCACGATGGGTGCGCGTCCACCGCGCGGAGGGCGCCCCAGGCGATCGTCACCAGGTGCGGGTGGAAGTGTGGCGAAGTTGGGGACAGACGCCGCTCCGCGGGGTGGCCATTGACCAGGCTCTTTCTTCGCCAGCGTTGCCGATTTGGCCTGGTGTGGCGCTGCTGATCGGGGCTTTCTGGTCCGCGTTGGCCGCTTGGTCGGTTGCATCGTCAGCAAAATCGAGGTTAGCAAATCGAAGAGCAGTCGGGACGTTCGACCGCCTCCGACACAGTCGATTTTTGCCGGCCTTCCTGACGAACGGTGGATACTCCTCGCGGCGAGCAGCGCCCTCTTGTTGGCTGCCAGCGGGGTATGGCTCAACCTCTGGTGGATGGCTCTCGCTGGCATTGGGCTGCTGGCGTTGGTCTCGACGACACGGCCGGCGATTTGGCTGGCCGCTTTGCTCTTTGCCCTGCCATTTTATTACGCCGTGAGCCTGCCCCTGCTGCCAGGTCGCAGCGTCAGCCTGATCGATCTGGGCATCTTTGGCGGGTGTGCGATTGTGGCCGTCTACTACATCTTGCAGAAATTCGGTCTGGATCGGGAGAGGAACGAACCGTCCATCGACGGCCGCGTTTCGCCAGAAGCGTTGAACGCCCGCACATGGCTTTTTTTGATCATTAGTTGGGCTTTGGTCTGCGTCTTTGCCGCTGAACACCTGGGCGTGGGTTTGCGCGAATGGCGGGTGGTCTTTCTGTCGGGCGGTCTATTTGCGCTCTTGCTCTATTTTGGCGTGCAGATTCGCAACAGACCCAAGGACCGCGATCTCCTCATCAACGCCTGGCTGGCAGGCGCCACCGTGGTCGCGCTCATCGGTCTGGGGCAATATGCGACAGGCAAGATGGTCGTCGCAGCCGAGGGCGTCTATCGGGTGCGCGGGCTGTATGGATCACCCAATATCT
>JAAUPU010000484.1 GCA_012032975.1 Caldilineaceae bacterium
ATAGGTGACACACGCATCGACCACATCTTGCAGGTTGGCGCGTTCTTCCGCAGTCAGGTCGGAACGTCGCGTGTCGAAGTTGTCCAGCAATTGGTCGCGGTGCAACCGCAGCGTGCTGAGGTCGCTCTGGCCAAGATTCTTGCCAGTGCGAAAATCGGGTGCGATGATCGGGAATTGCTTGACCAGCCCCATGTCCATTAGCCGGCTGCGCAGCCGCGGGTCGATCTCGTCCAGCCGCTGGTTGGTGGTGATCACGGTGGGCAGCTGCGCGTTGTAACGATGGTTGAGCAACTGGAAGAGCTTTTCCTGCGCCCAAGGCGAACCGCTCTGCGTGCCCAGGTCGTCCAAAACGAGCAACGGCGTGTTGCGCAACTGGTCAAAGAGCTCGTCAAAACGGGTCTCGCTCTGCGGGCTGAAGGTGGCGCGCAGATGGTCCAGCAGGTCGGGCACGACCATGAAGAGCACCGGCTGCTTCATCTCTAGCCGGGCATTGGCAATGGCTGCGGCGAGATGGGTCTTGCCGCAGCCGTAGGCGCCGGTCAGCAAGAGCCAGCCCTCCGGCTCCTGGGCAAAGTCGAGGCAGGTTTCGTACGCGCGGCGCACGTTGAATGCCAGTTCAGCCGGCAGGTGAGAAGGCTCCTGGATGAAGGTGGCAAAAGTGAGCCGGGCCAACGTCTCCAGGCTGCCCATGCGTTGCAGCCGGCCAATCCTGCGTTCCAGGTTTTCCAACGAACGACACTGGCAGGCCACCGCCTTGCCAAAATCCGGGTCGCCGATGGGCAGGTCCGGCACCACAAAGCCGGTCCCGCCGCAGATGGGACAGAGATCCGCAGGCGCAGGGCGAGTGAGGCGCGGCAGGGTCGAAGCTCTGGCCGGGATCCTATCGTCAGCCACGGATGATGTCCGAATATTCGTCGGGGAGATAGGCTTTGCGTCGTCGTTCGAGAGAATCGTCGCCAACGTTTTCATGGCTTTCCTCGTCTTTGCCTTCTGTTTCCCAGCGTTTGAGAATGGCCTGGATATAGCGCAATGCACGTTTGTTGCGGCTGACTGCGATCTCGAACGCCTCCTGAACCCAATCGGGCGGGAAACTCTTTTCCATGTCGCGCAACTGCTCGGCGATCAGCGGCGTCATCATGCCGACGTTTTGTTCATAGAGTATGAAGATGTTGGGCCGCTCCACATAAAGCCGGGCCTCCTGCGGGATGACAGCCTGTAATTCTGCCAGTCGCCCCTGCCGGATCATGGCCACGGCCTGCCGCCCCTTGACGGTGTTCATGAAGTACCAATCCTCGGTCGTGGCCACTTCGTCGCCGGTCTCTGAACCGGTCGTGATCTCCAGCCGCAGCAGGGTGTTGCGCGCCACTGCGCGCTGCAACGCATCTTCCAGCGTGGCCAGGGGAGTGCGCAGATCGCTGTCCAAATTGAGGCTGGCCAGGAGCGTCGCATCGTCGCGCAGATCGGCGCCGCGCAGATAGCGATAGACGCTCTCCTGGGTGTTGAGCAGCCAGAAGCAATGCAACGTCAACTTCAGCTCGGCCAGGTCGTCGATCTGCGGCAACAGGTCTACAAAAAACAGATCTGGCACGATGACCGGCTGCATCTTGGTATCGGGGAAGCCGATGAAGCCAGATGGCTGGAACGGCATACGCTTGATTCTCCTGCTGGCCTCAATAGTCCAATTCGGTGCGCTGGATCTCCAGGTCGCTGAACTGGGTCAACTCCTTGCGGAAATAGAGGCTGACCGTGCCGGTGGAGCCGTGGCGATGTTTGGTGACGAGGACGTCGGCGATGTTCTGGCGGTCGGTGTCTTCAATATAATAGTCCTCGCGGTAGATGAATAGTACCACATCGGCATCCTGCTCGATGCTGCCGCTTTCGCGCAGGTCGGAGAGCATGGGGCGTTTGTCGGCGCGGCTCTCGACTGCCCGGCTGAGCTGGCTGAGCGCGATGACCGGCACGTTCAGTTCGCGGGCCAGCGACTTGAGCGAGCGGCTGATATAGCTGATCTCCTGCTGGCGATTTTCGTTGCGACCGCCGCTCTGTCCAGACATCAGCTGCATGTAGTCGATCATCAACATGTCGAGGCCATGCTCGGCGTAGAGTCGCCGCGCCTTGGTGCGGATCTCGGTGACACTGGCGGCCGGCGTGTCGTCGAGTAAAAATGTGGGTGTTGGCCAGCATGTTGGCTGCCTCCAACAGGATCGCCCATTCGTCCTCATGCACATCGCCCAGACGCAGGCGATGGCTGTCGATGCCGGTCTGCATGGACAAGAGGCGCTGGGCCAGTTGTTCGTTGCTCATCTCCAGGCTGAAGATGCCGACGCGCGCGCCGAAGTTGATCGCTGCATTCTGCGCCACGCTGACCGCAAAACTGCTCTTGCCCATGCCGGGTCGCCCAGCCAGGATAATCAGATCGCTCTTCTGAAAGCCGCCCAGCAGACGGTCGAGCATGGTGAAACCGGTGGGCACCCCCATCAGCGTGTCGCGGTTGCGGGTGAGGAAATCGATGCGGTCGACCACGTTGGTCATGATCGCGCGCATGGGCATCAGGTCGCGATGGATGCGGCTTTCACTGACGCCGAAGATGATCTGCTCGGCGCGGTCCACGACCTCATCCACCTCTTGGCCTTCGTCGTAGGCCAGTTCGGCGATCTTGGACGCCGCCGAGATGAGACGACGCAAGACCGCGGTGCGCTCGACGATGCCCGCGTAGTGGTCCACGTAGAGCGCGGTCGGGGTTGAACTGATCAAGTCGGTGATGTAGGCCGGACCGCCGATCTCGGTCAGCCGCTCGCGACGCTCCAGTTCATCGACCAGCGTCACGAAATCCAACGGCTCATGGCGCTCGTTCAGCGAGAGCATCCCTTCATAGAGCCAGGCGTGGCGCTCGCGAAAGAAATCCTCTGGTCGCAGATAGTTGGCGACTTTGATGATGGCGTCCGGGTCGATCATCAGCGCGCCCAGCACCGCGCGCTCGGCCTCGATGTTGGCCGGGATGCTCTTGGCCGGGGCATCGTAGGCGCCGCCATGGTCGTCTGGGGGAGGTTCTGGATATCCGTTCACAAATGGCTCTTCCGCTCTGTCGAGGTCTGTAACCCCGCCGGGCTGGGGTCTATTTGGGGGATAAGCTGTGCAAAGGGTGTGGACAAGTCACCTGGCGCAAAACGGCGAAGTTGCGTGTCTGCAACTTCGCCGCTGGAAACGAATGGGTTTGGGGCGAGCGTTGGGTTCAATTGCCCAACAGATTGTCCAGGTCCAGCCCCTCGACGAAGTCGGTGAAGACACCCAGGTCTTCATCCTCGTCCGGCTCATCGCCGCCCCCTGGCGAGGCAATCCCCTCGGCCAGACTCATCTCTTCCTCGGGGCGCAGACCGGCCTGATCCATCACTTCTTCCGCCACGTAGATGGGTGCATTGACGCGCACACCCAGGGCGATGGCGTCGCTGGGCCGGCTATCTACTTCGATTGTGTCGCCATCCGCATCCAGGACGATGCGTGCGAAGTAGGTATTTTTTTCCAGACCGCTGATCACGATATGCACCACCTCGCCGCCCAGCGTTTCAATGACCGCCTTGAGCAAGTCATGGGTGAGGGGACGCGGGGCGTCGATACCTTGTAGTTGCAGCGTGATCGCTTCTGCCTCGAAGGGGCCGATCCAGATGGGCAGAAAACGCTCGCCTTCCTCTTCGCGCAGCACCACGATCCGATGCTGGGACATAAGGCTGACGCGCACGCTATCGATGGTCACTTCAATCATTCTGATTATCTCCCGCTGAGATCCAGAGCTACATCCGAAGTTCACTTTGCTGGCTGGCTGTGGAAGCTGTGACGCAAATGTGCCTATCGCGGCGTAGAGGAATTGATTCTATAAAATCGCCCAGCAGTATAACATATCTGCGATTGGCCGCAAAGTGAAATTTCTCCATTCCAGCCGCGGTCGGTCTAACCTGGAACGGCCGGAAACACGCTGCGAAGAGCCAACCGAGGATTGTTTTGTCGGT
>JAAUPU010000485.1 GCA_012032975.1 Caldilineaceae bacterium
GACGCGCATCAATTCAGCCGCCCGTCGCGCAGCAATGGGGTTGAGCGTGGCCGGGATGCCGCGGGTGAAACGATAGCTGGCCTCGCTGGACATGCGCAGCTTCTGTGCCGTGCGTCGGTTGTTGATGCCCTCGAAGGTGGCGGATTCCAGCAAGACGTTGCGGGTCGTGGCGCTGACCTCGCTCTCCAGCCCGCCCATCACCCCTGCGATCGCGACGGAGCCGGCGCTATCGGCAATCATCAACATAGAATCATCCAGTTCGCGTTCGATGTCGTCCAAGGTGGTGAACTTTTCGCCCTGGTCGGCCCTGCGCACGATGATGGTTGGCTTCTGATCGCCCACGCGCGCCGCGCGCTCTTGCAGCGTGTCGTAGTCGAAGGCGTGTAGCGGCTGGCCCCATTCCAGCATCACGTAGTTTGTGATGTCCACGATGTTGTTGATGGGTCGCATTCCCGCTTTGCGCAGCCGTTCCTGCATCCACTTGGGCGACTCGCCCATCTTTACATCCTGGATCACGATGCCGGTGTAGCGATTGCAAAGTTCTGGATCCTCGATGCGCACATCCACGTAGTCCGCGGCATGGTCGGCTCCGCTGGTCTGCAATTCATCGGCAGGTAGGTGGAGGGCCGAGTCAGTCAGCGCCGCAACCTCGCGGCCTACACCGATCATGTTGAGACAGCGCGCCATGTCGGGGGTCAGTTCCAGTTCGATCACCTCGTCGCCCAGGTAATCGCGCAGCGCAGCGCCGATCGGTGCCTCTTCTGGCAAGAGCAGGATGCCTTCGTGTTCTTCGCTCAGACCCAGTTCCAGTTCGGAGCAGACCATGCCCGACGATTTGACGCCGCGAATCTTGGAGGGTTTCAGCTTTTTCATCGGTCGTGGTCGCTGGTCGCTGTAGGCATCCACCAGGTATGCGCCTGCGCGGGCGAAGGCGACCTTGAGCACAGGCAGTGGCTCGATCCCGCGGTATTGGAAGAGATTTGGCGCACCAGTGACAACCCGTTCTGGCTCGTCGGCGCCATAATCGACATCCACCAACACCAGTCGATCCGCATCTGGATGGGCGCGCACCGCGCGCACCTGTCCGACGACGACAGTCTCTCGGTCCCACGAATCGCCGATCGATTGAGTCGATGTAACTTCCAGACCGGCCAGCGTCAGACGGGTGACCAACTCTGAAGTGGGCAATTGTATATCTACAAGTTCACGAAGCCACGAAAGTGGGATAAGCATGACAAGCACCTCTTGGTAACTGTTTGGCCTCTTGGCAGATCGCGCAGAATAGACGATTCGTTAAACTCTTGAGCGGTGCGTCGGCGCGAAGCGATGCAAACCATCCAAAGCATCAAGTTTACTTAGTCAGATGCTCAACCACCAAATCGTGGGCCAGCGCCCGCCACTGTCCCCACCCGCGGCGGTTTCCGATCAGGTTGCGCAGATCCACAGATATCTGTCCGATCTGGCTGAGACGCAAGGCGCGAAACTCGGAGATGGTCTCGTCTTCGTTGGGCTTTGGCCAGCCACCGCTGCTGCTCAGATGAAAGACATAGCTGGCAAAGCTAACAATCGACTCATGATGCTGGAACCTGTATTCGATCAAGCCCAGAAAACATTCGACCTGCACCATCAGGCCGGTCTCTTCGCTCACCTCGCGCCATAGGGCGCCCTCAACGTCTTCGTCCCAATGAACCCCGCCCGATGGCAACCGAAAAATATGGGCAGGATAGTGGGGTTTGGCGTGCAGCCAGATACGTTCGCTAGGATCCTGGATGGCAAAGACCACTTCGGCTCGGCGGTCCAGATCCTTGCGCCACCGGTAGGAGTAGATGTACTCATCGGCCTGGATGACAAAGGTGCGTCGAGCAGGCTCGCCGAACTGTTCGGCCAACTCCCGTACTTCCACCTCGTCGATCATGGGGCGGCGCAGACTTTGCGCGATTCGAGCAGGCATCTTGTCCAACCGGGGGTGTTTGTCGTGTGGCAAACTCGAAGGCAGGTGATTGGACACCTTGGATTCTCCTGAGGTTTCTCCTGGGGTTTCCCCTGGCTCGGTGATGTGGAAACTTCACCTCGCTGCAAGGATCATGTGGCCCGAGATGGCGGGGTTCGGAGAGGGTGGCGACGACGTCCAGAACGCCAGGGCGGGCACGGGCGCAACAGCAGCTCTACACGTGCGCCAGCATCTTCGCTGCATCTTTACTATACACGGCGCAGCCGCCCACGCGTGAATTGCCAGAGGCCAATGATCAACAGAATCGCCAGCGTGCCCAGCGAAATAGCCCGACCGATGGTGCGCGGCGGGGTATCTTCAAAGCGCAGAAGGACGAATCCTTCGCCTTGCGGCAGCGGCGTGGTCATGCGGCCCAGGTCGCCGTCTTCCGGTACGTGATCGGCGACATCCTGAACCGGTTGGCCATGTTGGCCATCCAGCAAATAGGCTTTCCAGCCGGGATAGTAAAAATGGTTGAAGACGATACGCTGTTCGTCTTCGCGCTGGTTGAAAAAATAGACCTCTTCCATGACGCTGTTGTGGGCCACCGAACCGAGCGCAAAGCTCTTGTAGTCCAGCGGATAGCTCTGGTTATCATAGTCTATGAGCGTCTCCACCGGCTTGACCGGACCGCCCGCCTTGTCCTGACTGATGTAATAATCGGCCATCGGACTCCAGGTCGGGATCTCCTTGACCCAGGCAGTGCTGCCGGTCATCTCATCGGACGATTGCTGAAAGCGCATCAACCCCGCCAGGCTGACGGGGCCTTCGACCGGTTCGCTGATCTCGACGACCAGCAGTGGATAGCTGCTGATCAAGACCACGGCGATCACGGCCAGCAGCGGCATGGTGAGCTTCGTGCGCTCGCCCACCAGGTCGCGGTGCATGACCAGCCCAGCCAGCACGCTGATGCAGACGATGGCCACGCTCATCCAGCGCCAGGGAAACTGGGCAAACCCCAAGATCGTCCCCACGACCGGCCACTCCCAGAGCGGCGCGGCAATCTGCAAGCCCAACGCAGTGGTGATCAAGGCAACGGCGCCAAAGACGACGATCTCGCCCCGCAGTCGCCCCGCACGTCGCCAGAAAAACAGAACGCCCAGCACGGCCAGCGCAACCGGCGCGGCCCCCAACTGAAAACCGAGCGGATCGTCTGGACCGGGCTGGCTGACGCCAAAGCCCCAACGCGGGCTAAACAATTGGAAGAAGTAGACGAAGTTGCCGCGAAAATCATAGCGGCCATCGAACCACTGATCTTGGCGCACATACTGACGCTCAAGCAGCATGGGCAGCCAAAAGACCGCGCTCAGCCCGACGCCGAACGCCAGGCCAATTCCCGCTGGCAGGCCACGGCGAAACCAGGCCCAGCCGCGCCGCCAGCTTCGCCGCCAGAACGAGGCGGCAGCGTAGATCCCCACAGGTGGCTGGCTGTGAACCCAGGCACGGACGACCAGATACGATCCCCAGCAACGGCGTAAAGAGGACGATGACCAGATTGCTGGTGAACATCAGCCCGGCATAGGCCACCGCAGTTGCGGCAATCCATCCAAGCGAGGGCGATATCACAGCCTGGCGCACACCCCACAGGCAGATTGGAAGCCAGACCAACGCCATGCTTTCGGCCAGATTGGCGCGCACAAACAGGTTCAAAAGGTGGTACGGGATATAGACATAAACCAGCGCAGCAACCACCGCAGCCTGTCGCCCGGCCCACGAGCGTACAAAACCATACATGGCCGCCGCGCTCGCGACGATGCTCAGGGCGAAGATCGCCTCGACGGCGCCCGTGTAGCTGAAGGAGAAAAAACGCAGCAAGATCGCGGCCAGGAAGTGGCTGAGCGGTCCATAGATGTTAAAGAATGGATAGCCATAGCCAAAGGCGAAGTCGGGACTCCAGCGCGGCCACCAGATGCCATCCTCCACCAACCGCTCGAACTCGAAGAGAAAGTAGACGTGGTGGCGTGCATCATTGGCGCCCCAGAAGTAACCGGGCTGTAGCAATGGCGCGACCGC
>JAAUPU010000486.1 GCA_012032975.1 Caldilineaceae bacterium
TGCTGCGCATGAACGCATCCTCTACGAACAATTTATGGCGCGCAGGTCAGACCCAGCGGAGGGTGGGCGTGCGCGCCAACATCTGCTGGAGCCGCTGACGCTGCATGTCGGCAGCGAGGTGGCCGGTCTGGTTGCCCAACACCTGGCGGAATTGAACGCGTTGGGTTTTGAGGTGGAGTCCTTTGGCGGAGAGAGCTTCTTGGTGCGTGCGGTTCCGGCTGTGCTGGCCGGACAAGACCCTTTGCGCAATCTGGAAGAGATCGCGCTGGCCTTGACCGATCGACGCAACTTGGTCGATGAGGCGATCGAAGCGAGGCTGGTGAAGATGGTCTGCAAACGCGCGGCGATCAAGGCTGGCCAACTGCTCAGTGATATCGAGATGCAGGAACTGGTTCGTCAACTGGAAGCGTGCGCCTCCCCTCGCACCTGTCCTCACGGCCGTCCGACCATGCTTCAGCTCTCTGCCAACGAACTTGAAAAAGCCTTCGGTCGCATCTGAAACAAGGCCCCCATCGCCGCCCATCGAATTGTCATGTGCAACGGTTTGCTGTTACTTTGGTGGCCTCCTGTGCGTATGCTATACTCCCTTAATTGGGGCCTACGCCCAACATTGGCGTAGGCACGACCCAATATCAAAACAAACAGTGGAATTCTCGCTCGGCCGGGATGATCGAATTTGGATCAGCGTCTGGCGTACGGAAAACTGAGGAAAAAATGCTCTCAAAAATTACGTCTGAACCAATGGAGAATCGTCAACTTTTGTTGACCGTTGAGGTTGACCAGAACCGCGTCGATAAAGAACTGCGCAATGCCGCACGCAAGCTGGCCGGCAACTATCGGATTCCCGGCTTCCGTAAAGGCAAGGCACCCTATGCCGTGGTCACCCAGTATGTGGGTCTGCCCAATCTCTTTAACGAATTCATCGAACCGTTGGGACAAGAAGTCTTCAAAGCAGCCATCGAACAAGAACAGATTGAGCCATATGCGATGGCGTCGCTGGATGTCCAGGGGCTTGACCCGCTCACTTATCTCTTCGCAGTTCCTTTGGAGCCGGAAGTCGATCTGGGCGATTATCGCAGTCTGCGCGTCGAAGAAGAGCCGCTAGAGGTCGATGAGAGCGAAGTCGAAGCACAGTTGGAATCGTACCGTTCTCAGCACGCCGCATGGACCAATGTTGACCGTCCCACCCAATATGGCGACATCATCAACATTGATGTACACAGCGTGTTGATCCCTGAAGAAGGCGACGAGGACGAAGAAGCGACGCAAGTCCTCAACGAGACCGATTGGGAGGTGACACCCGATGAAGAAAACCCGATGGAGCCACCTGGCTTCGATGCGGCGCTGATCGGACTGACCACAGGCCAGGAAACCGAATTTGATCTGAGTTGGCCGGAAGAGAGCCAGAGCATCTATGCGGGGCGACGTGGCCACTTTACGGTAACAGTCAAAGCTGTCCAATCCTATGAATCCCCCGAGTTGAACGACGAATTCGCCCAGCTTGTAGGGCCAGACTTCGCGACCATAGACGAACTGACGACCGAGATTCGCAACACCCTGTTGGAACAGAAAAAAGCCGCGGCCGAAAGCAGCTACTTGGGCGCTGTCCTCGACGCCCTCCTGGAACAGAGTACGTTGGTCTACCCGCCTGTTGTGGTCGAAGATCAGCTCGATGTGATGATGGACCAGTTTGCGCGCCAGCTTCGCCAATATGGGCTGGACGACGTGGACCGTTACTTCGAGCAGTCCAACCAAAGCAAAGAAGAATATCGTGAGAGCATGCGCGAACAGGCCGAGATCATCGGCCAGCGCAATCTGCTCATCTCGGAACTCTACCGGCGTGAAGGCATCGAAGTCAGCGAGGATGACATCAATGCCCGTATCACCGAGATGCTTGGCGATGCCGACGGCGAAGAGAATGCCGAGTCGAATGCGGTTTTTGCCGAAACCATGCGAAGCGGTGCAGGCCGATCTGTGTTGGAGAGCCAATTGCTACAAGAAAAGACCGTCGCTCGACTCTTGGCCATCGCGCGCGGGGAAGAGGTGCCGCCCATCAAGGATATAGATTCAGAAGCAAAAGCTGAAGCTGAATCCGAGGCCGACTCTGAGACCGACACTGACACTGAAGCTGAAGCGGTGGCAGAACTGACCCCCGAGCCAGTTGAGGCGACCGTGGACGAAGCCGACGCCGGTCGCGACGAAGCCTGAGTCCCGTCCAAAGAAAGGCCACTCCACAGATTGCGTAGGTCACACAAATTCTTTGGCGCAATCTTTGGACAGATCGAGCCTGAAAACCCGGAGTCCAGCATTCGACGGAAGCCAACGCTAACACAATGCAAACGGACAATCGGAGACTGCTTACGGTTTCGACCGGGGCAACATTCTAAGGTTGAGGCGATTCTACAACGTATCGGAAGCGAGCCAACCTTTTAACGGAGAAATGAACATGCAAAACCCGACAAACATGGTCCCCATGGTCATCGACAGCAATGGGCGATTCGAGCGGGCCTACGATATATTCAGCCTGTTGCTCAAAGAGCGCATTGTCTTTCTGGGCACTCCCATCAACGACCAGATCGCCAACTTGATCGTAGCCCAGTTGCTCTATCTCAATGGTGAAGACCCCAATCAGCCGATCAACATGTACATCAACAGCCCCGGCGGCAGCATCTACGCCGGTCTGGCCATCTACGACACGATGCAGATGATCCCCTGCCCCGTGAGCACCTATGCCGTCGGTGTGACGGCCAGCATGGGCACCGTGTTGTTGGCGGCTGGCGCCAAGGGGCGTCGTTTTGCGCTGCCCCACGCCACCATCCACATGCATCCGGCCAGCAGCGGCGCCCAGGGCTACACTGAAGACGTGCGCATCGCCTTCCGCGAGCAGGAGCGCATCCAGACCCAGCTTTTCCACCTGGTCGGCAAGCACACCAACCACACCTGGCGCGAGATCGAAGCGGACTTCGAGCGGGATCGCTACATGAACGCCATCGACGCCAGGAATTATGGCCTGGTGGACGAGGTCTTGGGCGACACGGATGACATTGTCATTCTGGATGATAGCAATAACATCCAGCTTGCCGGTGCAGAGAAAGGCAGCAACGGAGCGGGCTGATTGCCGCTGATTCGCAGCCTGAAGTTGTATGACAGTAGGGTATCTATCGGATGACAAAAGTTCAATCACCTAAAGCACCGACCTGCTCTTTTTGCGGCAAAGAAAACGCGGAAGTGAGCCGTTTGATCGAAGGGCCAAACAGCGTTTACATCTGCGACGAATGTGTGACACTGGCCGCCGAGATCCTGGCCGAAGAAGGGCTTGGAGGGGGTGGGCCAGCGCCCAAAGGCGTCGGCGACGAGCCACAGGAAGTTCCCAGCCCGAAAGAGATCGTCGAACACCTGGATCGATATGTGATCGGACAAGACCGCGCCAAGCGAGTGCTGTCGGTCTCAGTTTACAACCATTACAAACGAGTCTTTGGCGCCGCGCGCAAGGATCGATCGGGTGTGGAGTCGGATGTTGAGCCGGAAGCCGTTGAACTGACCAAGAGCAACGTGCTCTTGATCGGTTCCACCGGCAGTGGCAAGACACTCTTGGCGCAAACACTGGCCAGGATGTTGAATGTGCCCTTCTCCATTGCCGATGCGACCGCGCTCACCGAAGCGGGGTATGTGGGCGAAGATGTGGAGATGATCCTGGTGGGGCTTCTCCAGGCCGCAGACTGGGGATCCGGAACGGGCCTCCTACGGCATCGTCTACATCGACGAAATCGACAAGATCGCACGCAAGGGCGGGGCCAACCCCAGCATCACCCGCGACGTGAGCGGTGAAGGTGTGCAACAGGCCTTGCTCAAGATCATTGAAGGCGCGGTGGTCAATGTGCCGCCGGCTGCCGGGCGCAAACACCCGCAGCAAGAGTTCATCCAATTGGACACGCGAAATGTTCTCTTCATCTGCGGCGGTGCGTTTTCGCATCTGCATGAGATCGTGCGCAAGCGATT
>JAAUPU010000487.1 GCA_012032975.1 Caldilineaceae bacterium
CCGCGCTTCGTCGGGAAAATCGGGCGCACCGTCGTAGAAGAGCATGGTCGCACCGTTCAGCAGCGCGCCGAAGAGTTCCCACGGACCCATCATCCAGCCCATGTCGCTCATCCAATAGAGGACGTCCTGGGCTTTCAGGTCCATCGCGTGGCGCAGATCTTGGGCCGCCTTGATGGGGAAACCGCAATGGGTGTGGACAGCGCCCTTGGGCCGGCCCGTGGTGCCGCTGGTATAGATGATCATCAACACATCTTCCGCGGCGGTGCGGGTGGTCTGCGTCTGGGGTGACTGGCTGGGAACAAGCTCGTGCCACCAGTGGTCGCGCCCGTGCGTCCAGGGGGTGTCTAGCCCACCCACGCGCTCGACCACGAGCACATGTTCGACCGTCGGTGCATCGGCGAGCGCGGCATCGGCCACGGGCTTCATCGGGATCGCCTGGCCGCGGCGCCACATGCCGTCGGCGGTGATCAGCGCTTTGGCGTTGGCGTCTGCCAGCCGGGTGGTCACCGCGCCGTGGCCGTAGCCGCTGAAGAGCGGGAGCAGCACGCCGCCGATCTTTACGACTGCGAGAAATGCAATGGCCAGTTCGGGAATCATCGGCATATACAGTCCGACCGCGTCGCCCTGCCCAAGCCCCAGGGCACGCAATGCATTGGCGCAACGACAGACCTCGTCGTGCAGTTGGCCATAGGTCAGTAGGGCGGTCGCGCCTTCTTCCCCTTCCCAACGCAGGGCAATCCGATCTCGCGTGGGGGTGCTCTGCCATTTGTCCAGGCAATTGTGGATAATGTTCATTTGGCCGTCTACGCACCAGCGCGGGAATTCCATGCCCGGACTCAGATCGATGATCTGGGTGTACGGTGTGTAGAACTCAATGCCGAGGTCGTCCATGACTGCATCCCAGAACCAGGCGATGTTATCGACAGCGGCCTGGAGTAGCGCTTCATAGCTTGGGATGGCGTGGGCATCCATGAAGTGTTGCAGGTTGCTGGACCCGATCCACTCCTGGTTGGGCTGCCAGACGATCTTCTGGCCAAATGGAAACTTCTGGCCAAATGGAAAGGTGTCGGACCGTTGCGGGTCACGACTCATCGCGGCCTCCATGAAGGTGTGGGGCTGGTTACGGAATGGTTAAGCCCATTGCCAAAAGCTGCCATCGACCAAGTCACACAAGGTTTCACGAAGTAACAGCTTGTGTCTTGGTCTCTTTTTGCGTTCTTCGCGGATGTCGATATTTTGGATTCGCCTGGAGAGAGGATCACCGGCGGCGAGGACCATAGCCGAGCAACACAGGCGAGGCCCAAACCGCCCAATTCCAGCGTGCGTCGCCCAGTCCATCGGTCATAAATTGAATGATGACCTCTTGCCCGCCCAAACTGGGCAGATCGACCACAAAACGTTCCCACGAGTTGCGCTGTTTGGTAATGCTCCAGATACGCACGCCATTGACATAGATGCGAAAGGCGCACAAATTGTCGCCCTGCATCAGCGCGCCGTCGCGGATTCCCACCGCAAATTGCAGCCGCAAGCTGTCCACCTCGGCCGGCACATGGAAATTGTACTCGCAGACCGCGCTGCCGACCACCGGCGGATGTTGCCACAACGCCGGCTGCTGGACCATGCCGCACGTTGCGCTGTCCACCTTGATCTCCATCAGGCTAGGCTCGCGCGTGGCGGCCTGGCGTGCGGCGGGAAAGGCTTCCAAAAAGTCGAACTGCCAGAGAAGGGCCTGGTCTGGGCCAGGTCGCGCCTCTTCATCCAGAAGGCTGTTCCAGAGCTCCTCCTGCCATTTGAGGAAGCTGATGTACTGGGAAAGCTGGGTCAACGACTGGTCGTTGAGATCGGCAATGCGGCGCAGGATCGCGTCGATAGTTTCTTTGCGGGCGTCAAGTTTGGGCATCGATGATCGGTTGCTGGTTTACGTGCGGGTTCGGTTACGGGCTTGAGTTGACCCATTCGTATTCGAAATGCTCTTTGGAGGAACCCATGAGACTCTCCCAACGTGCCGCGGCCATTGGGTTGCTCAGCAAGACCAGGGCTACATAGCTGGGTTCAAAGGGCTTGCGCATCAGCTGCATGCTGGCTTCTTCTGGAGTATGCGAGCCTTTTTTCTGATTGCAGCGCTTGCACGCGGTCGCCAGGTTCTCCCAGTCGTGAATGCCACCCCGACTGCGCGGCACGACATGATCCACGGTCAGGTGGATGCGCCCGGGAGATTCGCCGCAATATTGGCAGGTGTAGGCATCGCGCAACATGATGGCGGTGCGCGTCGAAGGCACTTTGCGATGGGGAAGCCGGACATATTTGACCAGGCGAATGACCAACGGCACGGGCATCACGCGGCTGGTGCTGCGCAGCATCTGCTGAGTGGCTTCCAACATTTCTGCCTTTTCGCGCAGCAACAGCACGACCGCACGTCGCACGGAGACCAGACTTAACGGCTCGTAGCTTGCGTTCAAGACAAGGACTTGTTTTGCCATTCCCAGAACTCTTCTTTAAGGTACAGGGTCGTACAAACAGCGTATTCAACGCTTGATGAACTGACAAGCGTTCGGCAACTCCTCCCAACTGCATGGAGGCAATTGTATCAGTAAGCAAATCTGAAAACAAACAGCAGCCCTTCAAAGTGAAGGCCCTTCACTTTGAAGGGCCGACCAAGCTCTGGGTCGCTGCTCTGGTCCGAACAAAAGGCAAGACACCGAGTTTCTCGAAAACCCCGGTGTCTTTGATAAGCTGGAGCGCACGCTGTTTTACTAAAACGGATGGTCGACGAGGGGCCACATCTGGAAGTTGATGCGCGTATAGGGAATCTTCGTGAAGTCGGTCACCATGGCGCCGGGTGCATCCACATGGATCACCTCGGCGGCTATCGGCGCGAACGCAGCGTGGAAGTGGTGCATGGACTTGACCACCAGGATATGCCGCTGCAACGGGTCGATACCCACGACGCTGAAGCAACTGGGGCTGAAGGTCTGGGTGCGGATCGTGTTCAGCACCATGTCGATCCCCTCGGCGTGCACGGCCACCGCATCGCCCAGTTTCACGATGCCGGGGCCGAAGGTCTGGGTCGCGTCGCGCTGGATGCCGGTCACCGTGACGCGGAGGTCCACCGGGTCGCCGGAGACCGGGCCTAACTTGCCGCCGATGCGTAGATCCAACTGCGCGCCCACGCCCGCGTCCATCGCAATGGCGACGGCAATCGGATCCCAGATGCAGGCGATGGCCGCGTTGCCAATGCCCCGCTCTAGCATAGCTCGCAGCGCAAAGGTGGAATCGTTGGGCGCGCCGCCGCCGGCGTTGTCGGTCACATCGGCCAGCACCACCGGGGAGCCAGGGTTTGCCAGGGCGCGGGTCAACCCTTCGTCCAGCGAGACATAGGTGGGGCGCAATGCTTCGCGCTGGTCGAAGAGGTCGCGGCCCAGCTTCTCCGCGATTTCATCGCCATAGTCGGCGCGCTCATCGGTGATCACCAGGGTTCGTGTGCCCATCTCTGGTACATCGGCCCAGGGGAAGCCATGGGCTATCGAGACTGACAGGACACCCTCTTCCCGCTCCAGCTCGGTAAGCCGTGCGACAAAGCTCTTCATCGGCTCTTCGGTGGTACGATAGAGTCCGATCATGCGGCAATCGAAGAGCGACATGACCGGCTTGACTTTCTTCTCGGCTGCCGCGGCGATGATGTCAAAAAGCTCCACCGCGCGCTCGACCACGTCGACGTGAGGGTATTCTTTGTAGATCACGATCGCGGTGGCGTCATTGACCAGTTGTTCGGTCAGGTGGCAATGCAGGTCCAGCTCCACGCCCACCGGCACATCGGGTCCGACGATCTCGCGCACGCGGGCCACGATGTCACCCTCGCAATCGTCGTAGCCATCGGCGACCATCGCGCCGTGCAACCCCAGCAACACGATATCCACCGGCAGGGCGGCGCGTAGATCGTCCAGGATTTCGTCGCGCAACGATTCATAGACGGTGCGCACGTCGGGCCGGCTGGCTG
>JAAUPU010000488.1 GCA_012032975.1 Caldilineaceae bacterium
GACGACCGAGTTCGTGGTGCCCAAGTCGATCCCGATAATTTTACCCATCTTACTATGTACCCTCCCAGGAAACTCAGATTTTCGCTCGTAGCCAGATAATTTCAGCCAGCCGAACCTTTGATTCAGGTCATCCGTGTCATTCAAGTTCTACATAACTCAGTGTAGACAAAGCTTGTTTGTGGCGCATATGGCGAACATTAGCAAAGTGTTTGAATTTCGGTGAGAACTGTTTGGAGAAGAGGGTGGATCCGGCCCCAGTTGGCCGGCCGCGACCCCGCGCAATGGTAGATCGGACCCAACATTTGCCGTCGGCTGTGGTATGATTGGGCCTGTATGAACCCAATATAAAATGACCAAGGAGACTCTAGTGAGTAACCAGATCGCCGTGTTTATCGACTTTGAAAATGTGGCCCTTTGGGCAGAACAGGAGTTTTTGGACTTCGAGTTAACCCCCCTGATGGAATATTTGCAGAGCCGGGGACCAGTGGTGATGAAAAAGGTCTATGGCGATTGGAGCCGCTTTTCCCACTACCGCGAAGACCTGATGAACAACTCGGTGGACCTGATCCAGATCTACAGCGTGCGCGCGGGCAAGAATCGGGCCGACATTCGCATGGCGCTGGACGCCATGGAAACGGCCATGACCCGCCCGCAGATCGACACCTTTGTGATCGTCTCGGGCGACAGCGACTTTGGGCCGCTGGTCACCAAACTGCGCGAATACAGCCGCTACACATTGGGCATCGGCCCGCGCGATGTGACCCACCCGCTGCTGGTCAAGGCCTGCGACGAATTCATCTATTTGGAAGCCGTGCTCGGCGAGATGAACGATCTGCACGCTCTGAGCGAACATAGCCGAGCAAACAACGAAAACGCACGCGGTCTCATGAGCAAGGCGTTGCATGTCCACGCCCAGCGGGGCGAATTGCCCGTGCCGGCCGCCAAGTTAAAGCAGACCATGCTGCAGATGGACCCGGCCTTCAACGAAGCCAACTTCGGCTATTCGCAGTTCAAGACCTGGCTGGAGAACAACGTCGACCTGGTCAATCTCTATGGCATCGACCTGCAACTCTATGTGACGCCCAAGGATTTCGTCGTGCCCAGCGACCTGGAAGTTGCGCCCTGGCGACCCACCCAGACGGCCAACGGGCAGGCTTCCACCACCGCGCGACCGGCCTCTTCCAGCACCCAATATCTGGATGCGCCTCGCCCGCAGCCAACATCGCTGCGCAGCCATTACCAGCAGATCTTCACCCGGCTCAAGATGACCTCGGTCGATTTCAACACCCGACGCGATGTGCTGCGCGATATCTACCGCGAACTCTCCGAGCACGCCGGCGAACGCACGACCGATGACCTGCTCGAGCAGCTTGGCCTCCGCTATGAAGACCAGGGTCTGATCCGCAGCAAGACCACCTTGCGCCAGATCTGCAGATGGGTTTCCGCCAGCGAGCCTTTGACTATGACGGCGAGGTGGCCTCCGTCCATGTTCCGGTGCGGCTGGTCGAGGAGATCGACAGCGAAGCGGCCTTTATCCAGCGCGCCGAGTCTGGCTTTGTCTATGCGGTGATCAATGCCGGTTTCCCCATCGACAACGCCGAACTGGCCGCCATCCTGCTCAACGACCAGGACCAGGTCGACTATATCCAGAGCCTGCTGGACGACCTCCTGGAGCGCAACCTGATCGTGCTGGCCGAGGGTCGTTACAGCCTGCCTGGCCAAAGCACGATCCCGTTTATGGACGACCCGGCGCTTCAGCATCTCTGCTATGACATTGAAAATGTTCAGCTGCCGGACAACCTGCCGCGCACGCTGGAACGAGCGCGCGCCCTGACCAAGACGGCGATGCTGCAACGCTCTCAGGATTTTGCCGCGTCGGCGCGCAGCTATCTCTACGCCTGCCGGCTGCAATGGGACGCACTGGATCAGGGCGAACCGGGCGCGACCCTCGACGACCTGCGCTGGTACATGGCGTCGTTTGCCTCGGTCAAGGCCGGCGAGCTCTCCCAGATCCATCGTGACTATGCGCAGTCACGCCCCTACTACCTGGCCTTCTTCAGCCTTGTCCAGGAGGACGACCCGTTGTGGAGCCGGATGCGCGGGCTGATCAACCCGATGCTCTCCTACTACTGGGTGAATGCCTGGCGCGAGCTGGGGCTAAGCGCCGCCAACCCGAGCCTGAGCACCACCTCCCCCGCCGAGATCGCGGTGCGCGCCGCCACCCATGACAACCCCCAGCTCTGCAAGCTCTGGTTCACCATGACCCAGAATCTGGCCGAGGTGAACCCTGGGCTGGTGCGCCGCGTGGCCAACCAAATTCGTCTCAACCGCAGTGAGTCGCCTACCTACACCCAGGTGGCCGACACGCTGGAGCAACTGCTGATCGCCTGACGCACCAGGTCGGCATAGCACATCGTCGCAACCGCGGTTGCCAGCGTTAGGCATTTTCCACATTCGAGCTATCCACAGATTGTGCAGATTGCGCCCATTCTTCCGCGTCATTTGTTTCTGCGGCATCCAGAAGTCACCGTCGTTTACATCCCCGCCATCGCCGCACACTTGCGGCCAATACAATAAGGAGACCCGCATGATTACCATCCTGATGACAAGCGTGTTCAATTGCGCAGCAGCGGTCTGACCAGGCTCTTGCTCGTTGCGATGACCGCGACGCTCTTGCTGGGCGGACTCTGGCTAGCGCCGCCGGAGCCTGTGTCTGCCGCAACAATCACCGTCAATTCCACGGCGGACGTTAACTCGAACGACGGTCAGTGCACGCTGCGCGAGGCCATCCGTTCCATGAACGACGCAGCCGACGCTCTTGGCTGTGTCAACACGGGCGCTGCCTATGGCGTCGATGACTTGATCCACGTTCCGGCTGGCGTCTACACATTGACAAGGGCTGAAACCGACCCGGGGCTGCGCGACCTGGACGTCCGGGCCAATGTCGTGATCTCTGGCGCAGGCGCGGCGACGACTATCGTCCAGGCCAACGCGGTCACGCCGACCGATCCCAGCGCAACGTTCTCGCGCGTCTTCGAGGTCAGCGATGGATCCAACTACACCGACCCACTGGTGGTCATCCGCGACATGACGGTGCGCCATGGCAAACTGACTGGCTACTGCGATTGTAGTGAGGGACCGGAGGACAGAGACGGCGCGGGTGTTCGCAACAACGAAAGCCTGGCATTGCTCAATGTCATCGTCGCCAGCAACTGGATCACGAGTACAGACGAGGATGCCCAGGGCGGCGGCATTTGGAACAACGGCGTGATGACCGTCACCGACAGCATCGTCGAGCACAACGAGGCCGGCCGCGGGGGGCCGGTCTCTTTAATGTCAACAACAAGTCGTTGACAATTATCGGGGCCACCATCTTCAGCAACACGGCAGCCGACGACGGCGGCGGTCTGTTCGTCAACGGCGGCGATGTACTGCTGGAAGAAAGCACACTCCAAGGCAATGTTGCGCTCCAGAGTGGCGGCGCTGTGCGCACCGTTGCAGGGACATTGTCTGTCGTGCGCTCGCTGGTGATCAGCAACGTGGTGCTGGGCGCATCGGCGACCGGCGGCGGCATCGACAATCGCGGCGCTGCCACCGTGGCAGAGAGCACATTCCAGAGCAACCAGGCATGGCGCGGCGCCGCCATCCACCAATCCTGACTGGCGCTTCGCTTTTCATTTCGGCCACCACGATCTACAGCAACAGCGCGGCAAAGGATGGCGCCGGTCTCTTCTCCGCGGGTGATGCCTGGGTGGAAAATAGCACGGTCAGCGAGAACCTGGCCGTCGACAGCGGCGGCGGTGTGGAGGTCGAAGGTGGCGGGACGGCTCTCGTCCACACATCCGTGATCAGCAACCGGATCGGAGCCGAGGCGGATCGGGTCGGTATCTACAAGAGCGGCGGTTCGATCATCCTGACCGGCACGCTGGTTGCCAACAACCGACGCGGCGGCGATAACAAGGTGCGCAATTGCGGCGGTGTTGACCCGGCGGATG
>JAAUPU010000489.1 GCA_012032975.1 Caldilineaceae bacterium
GCGCGGCGTAGCCCAAAGGGATCGGCGCTGCCGCTGGGCTGTGCGCCTGCGGCAAAGAGGCCGACCAGACTGTCCAGCTTGTCGGCCAAGCTGAGTGCCAGGCCGGCCGAGCTTGCGGGTACGCCGTCGCCCGAGAAGCGGGGCAGGTAGTGCTCGCGGATGGCCTGTGCCGTCTCGGATTCCTCGCCGCTCTTGAGGGCGTAGATCTCTCCCATGATGCCCTGGAGGCTGGTCATCTCGACGACCATGTCGGTCACCAGATCGGATTTGCAGAGCGAGGCGGCGCGGGCCACCGTGGTCTTCTCGCCGGGGGATGCAGCCAGCCTGTCCGCGATCTGCGGGGCCAACGTCTCCAGGCGTCGGACCTTGTCGAGCATGGAGCCCAGCTTGGCATGGAAGGTGAGTGTCCCCAGGCGTTCGGTGTAGGCAGCCAGCGGGCGTTCGGTATCCTCACGGAAGAAGTAGGCGGCGTCGGCGTAACGGGCGCGGATCACGCCCTCGTTGCCGGCGCGCACGACATCAGGCTGGTCCAGCTTGTTGCTGTTGGCAATGGTTACAAAGTGAGGAAGCAAGCGTTGCTCGGCGCCCTCTCCCTTGGCGAACAACGGAAAATAGCGCTGATGCTTCTTCATCACCGCGATCAGCACGGCTTCGGGCAGCGCCAGGTATTGCTCATCAAAGCGGCCCAAGAGCGGCGTCGGCGCTTCGATCAGGTCGGTCACTTCGTCGAGGAGATCGTCATCTGCCGGGGTGACACCATTGACCTGCGCGGCGGTCTGTTTTACTAGTTCGGCCACCAGCGCGCCGCGCATCACGGTCAAGCGTGACGCCAATCGCGCTCAGCTTGTCGAAATAGGAACGGGTGTCGGCGATTTCTAGCGTGGTAAACTCACCCGTCGCCAACTGCGCGGCCGCATCCGCAAAGCGCGGGCCGCGCGAGATTCGCCCGCTACTCACGCCGGCCCAGATGAATGGCACGACTGAGGCGCCGTGCAGGGCGACGATCCAGCGAAGGGGGCGTGGATAGCCAACACCACTCTCATTCCAGCGCATGGTCTTTCCCCAACGCAGGCTGTCGAGGAGTTCGGTGCAGAGCGCTGGAAGCACGTTCGATGCTGGCTGGCCCTTCACCCGTTTGACTGCGTAGACATAATTATCGCGCACCTCCAGCGTCTGGACGTTGACACCCTGGCCGCGGGCGAAGCCTTCCGCGGCTCGCGTCGGCGCGCCCACGGCGTCGTAGGCGCGATCGAGGGAGGGGCCTCGCTTTTCGGAGATTTCGTCATTCTGCATCGGTGCGAGGTCGCGCACATGGGCGACCAATCGGCGCGTCGTGCCGGTCACATGCAACTCACCATACGCGAGACGATTGCTCTCCAACAGTTTGGCCAACAGTTCGCGGATCTGGCTGATGCCGTGGACCACATCGTGGGGAGGCAGCTCCTCCGAACCCAGTTCGAGGAGCAAATCCTGGGCCAGATCGGGCGTTGCATTGCTCGACTCGGCTGGAGGCATGACAACGCTGGGTTTCTGACTCCCGTTCGCGCTGCTGTCGTTCAACCAGGGATACTCTTCCCGTTGCCGTTGCTCGACATATAGCTCGGAGATCGCACGCGACTGTCCACGCATTCGGGCGAAATATTTGGCGCGCTCGGTCACGCCTACCGCGCCGCGCGCATCCAGCAAGTTGAAGGTGTGGCTCTGGCGCAGCACAAAATCATAGGCCGGGACGACCAGCCCGCGGGCGATACACGCCTGGGCCTCCAGTTCGTAGATCTCGTAGAGTCGTTTCAACCGCTCGACATCAGCCAACTCGAAGTTGTAGACGCAGTTTTCCACCTCTGGCTGGGCGTACACCTCGCCAAAGGTGTGGGCGCCATCCACATCAATGGACCAGACATCGGTTTTGTTTTGCAAGTACATCACGATGCGGTCCAGCCCATAGGTGATCTCGACGCTGACGGGTTCCAGCGCCAGACTGCCTGCCTGCTGAAAATAGGTGAACTGGGTGATCTCCTGACCATCCAGCCAAACCTCCCATCCCAGACCCCACGCGCCAGCGCTGGCGATTCCCAGTTGTCTTCCACAAAGCGAATGTCGTGTCTGGTGCGGTCCAGTCCGATCGCCTCCAGGCTCGCGAGGTATAGCTCCTGAGGATTGCCCGGGTCGGGTTTGAGGATGACTTGATACTGGTTGTGCATCTGCATCCGGTTGGGATTTTCGGCGTAGCGGCCATCGTCGGCGCGGAAGGATGGTTCCACATAGGCGACGTTCCACGGCTCTGGCCCCAGCACCCGCAGAGCGGTGGCCGGGTTCATGGTGCCGGCGCCCACTTTTTCGCTGTAGGGCTGCCAGATCATACAGCCTTGGCCAGACCAAAACGTATGCAGCCGGGCGATGACCTCTTGCATGGACAGCGGAGCCGGAGGAACGGTAGACGGTGTAGACATAAAAAAACTCTCTTCTAGAGGCGGTGGAATGACTTCAACACAGACCGATATCCGATCTCTGGGCAGATTCCGTTTGCGTAGTCATCGGACAACTTCAAAGCAGACGCCAGGGAACGGGCACGAAGGTCAGTATGAAGATGACGATCATCAGATAGCCGACTAGACGACGCCTGGGGTTCAACTGGGTGACATCGTCCAGCGCGGGCGGGTGAAATGGACCGATCACAAAGAAGATCAGACCCAGCCAAATGAACCACCCGCTAAAGCCGATGGTCTCCAGTTGCGGCGCAAAACGCTGCACCGGTCCCAGCCCGGCAATGGCCAACACCGTCATCACGCCGGCCGTGGCCAGATTGATGTAGCGGGCGTGTTTGCCAAAGAGCGAATAGACCACGTGCCCGCCATCCAGTTGGCCAATCGGCAACAAGTTGAGCGCCGTCACCAGCAGCCCAATCCAGGCGGCGAAGGTCACCTGGTTCATGAGCACGTCTTGCCCCGTGATCGGGTTGGGCAATGTCTGGCCGAAGATCGACAGTTTGGCGTAATAGTAGAGGACGCTGTTGCCCTCCAGCATCGCGCCAGGCGAGGACGGGATGACGCTGACCGGGCTGGTCGACAGGCCATAGAAGAGCAACGGCACGGCCAACACCAGCCCAGCCAGCGGACCCGCGACGCCGATGTCGAACAATTTGCGCTGGTCCGGCACCGGTTCGCGCATCTGGATAAACGCACCGAGCGTGCCAAAGCCAAACGGCATGGGAATAAAATAGGGCAAGGTGACCGCCACTTTGTGATAGCGGGCGGCAAAATAGTGGCCAAACTCGTGGGCGGTCAGAATACCCAGCAAGGTCAGCGCAAAGGGCAAGCCCTGGATCAGGTTTTGCGGCAAGAGCAGGTCCCAGCCCGACTCAATCTGCAGATCGTTGGCTCCATAGAGCGAGCCGACAAAGAGCGTACTGAGCGCGGTCAGAACGAAGAGTACCGCGTTGATCCAGACGCGGGGCGAAGAGCGACGTGCCACGCCCCCCATCACGCGCAAGATGACACGGCTTTCATCGTTGTCACTCTGCGGTTGGAGCACAGGGGTATAGCCAACCTTGTTCAACTCGCTCAACCAGTGCGGGAAGACATCGTGGCTGGGTCTCAAGAGACGGCCGCGCAACACCAACAGACCCTCTCGTTCTGGCTCGCGCGGCTCCAAAATCGACTCTACGGACATGTCCGGCGAGACCAACGCGGCCACCCTGTTGCGCAGCATTCCAACCTCGCTGACGATGGCCGCGTGGGTTGCGCCACCGGTCATCGTGCTGGTTGCGCCGCTGAAACTCTGTCCGTCATCCATCAAAATGCTCTACCATCGTTATTGGCCGTCCAATCAAATCTTGCCCTGATTCCTCCCCGGTGGCGCTGAAGAATCCTCACGAGATTTTACCCCAAATGATCGATTAATGGTATAAATCAGCCTATCTATTGGCCGATCCAGTCATGAAATCAACCAGCGAGGCAACAGAGCCATGAACCCATTTTTGCAGAAATTGCACG
>JAAUPU010000490.1 GCA_012032975.1 Caldilineaceae bacterium
CTTGGCCTGTATTACCATAGCGGCTGTTGCGTAAAAACCGATAGCGGGCACGATCACCTCGGTGCCTGGTCCTACTCCCGCTGCCACGAATGCACAATGTAGGGCGGCTGTGCCCGAGCTCACGCCTAACGCGAAGCGACTGCCGAAAAGATCTCGCGCTGCTTGCTCAAAGGCTGCCCCCTTGGTCGCAGAGGGGTAGGCTGTGGCATATTTGGCCAGATTGGGCCCAGAGCCCAGATCTTCATCCGTGACAGCCGCGCGAATACGGTCGAGCGCATCTGAAGAAAAGCCAAAGCGTTCAGCAACGGAGAGGAACTCATCCACGCCAATCTTGGGTTCAGCGCGGTGAGTTCGACCAGCGAACGACCGGGGTCCACCATTCAATGCAAGCGTTTCTGAAACAGTGTTTTCATCAACTATCAATTGATCAGCCATCGGTAGTTTTCCTGACTACTTTCCATAGCCCATGCGGAGACCTTCGACGAAATAGGGCTGGAAGAGGATATAAAGCACGATCAACGGCAGCACTGTCAGCACCGAGCCGGCCATCACAAGACCATAATTTACGTTGAACTCGCTCTGAACGGTCGCCAGGCCCACAACAAGCGTGCGCATCGTATTGGCACGCAGCACGACCAACGGCCAAAGGAAGTCATTCCACGCGGTGATCAAGGTAAAAATGCCCAGCGCGGCCATGGCTGGCTTGGAGAGCGGCATGATAATCGAACCAAAAAAATGCGCAACTCACTTGCTCCATCGATCTTGGAAACCTCGATCAACTCGGTGGGCAAGCTGCTGATGAACTGTCGCATCATGAAAATCCCGAAGGCCGAAGCAAGCCCGGGAAGGATTAGCGCCCAATAAGTGTTGAATAGGCCAAGCAGGTTGACAATCTGGAACGCCGGAATCAGGGTGACGGCGCGCGGCACCATCATCGTGGAGAGAAGGAGCGCAAAGACGACGTTGCGTCCATAGAATTCCTTCTTGGCGAAAATATAGCCGGAAAGCGTGTTGAGCAGCAGACTGCCGCCAACGATCATGGCTGTCGTGAAGACCGTGTTGAAAAACCAGCGCGGAAACAACCCACCCTGGAAATTGACGATGATCTCATAGTAATTCTTCAATGATGGATTGTCGGGCAGAAGCGTCGGAGGGTAGGTCATCATGGTGAACGATTCGGTGAAAGAGGTGGATGCCATGAACAAAAAGGGCACCACCGTCGCCACCGAAATGACGATCATGATGATGTATGAGACGACCTGCCAGGAAGTCGCCGCGCGCCGTGAGCGGATCCCGCCGAAGGTTGCAGCCATCAAGTATTCTCCAAGGTTCAGTACTCGATATCGGAGCGGAAAAAGCGCAATTGAATGAGTGACAGAACGAGTATCATCACCAGCAGGACGACGCCCATGGTGCTGGCAAAGCCGACGTTGTCAGACTCGAACGCTTGCTGATAGACATACCAACTCACGGTTGCGGTGCGCCAGGCAGGGCCGCCCTTGGTCAAGACATAGACCGCATCGAAGAGTTGAAAGTTGAAGATTGTGGCCATGATAAAACAAAAGGCCAGTGCCGGTCGAAGCAGGGGAATCGTGACGTTCCAGACAATGCGAAGAGTTCGCGCCCCGTCAATGCGCGCGGCCTCGTAGAGTTCCCTGGGGATTGCCTGAAGTGCTGCAAACAAAATGATGACGTAGAAACCAAAGCCGCGCCATACTTCCATCATGACGATGGCAGGGATCGCCAATGTGGGATTGCCAAGCCAATCCACAGCCGGAATGCCAACCCAGCCGAGCATATGATTGAGCGGCCCAAAATCTCGGTTGACAATGTAGGCCCAGATGTTGGCTGCAATCACGACCGGCGTGATCAGCGGAAAGTAGACCGTGCCACGAAAGAAGCCCTGGTGGCGGGTCAATTGAAAGATGACAAGCGCCACGAACAGCGCCAAGGCGATCACGGTTGGCACGGTCATAAGAGCGTAAAGTGTTGTGTTCTTAATGGTGAGCAGAAATATTGGGTGCTGGAAGGCCTTGACGTAGTTCTGAAAGCCTACGAACGGGTGCTTGCCCAGCATTCCACCCTTGGTGAACGAGTAGTAGATGCTCCAGATCAGCGGAACGATGGAGAACCCGAAGATGATGATCAGACTCGGCGACAGCAACAGATACCAAAACGCGCTCTCGCGGACCTTGCGCATCGTTCGGCGTCTGGAGGCAGAGGCTGATTGTGTTTGAGATGCCTGTTGTGCTGTAGAGGTCACACTCACGGCGTTTCTCCTGGTGGATTGACCGGCTGACATGGCGACGGGATGAAAGGCTACAATGTGATCTCACAGCCTTTCATCCCGCCATCCAATCAACTATCAAGAAGCAGTTCGGGGTCTGGCTCTAGCTTATTCGCCATCGAGAATTGGGTTCACTGTGGCTTCCACGTCGGCCAAAGCCTGCTCAGCGCTCTTCAGGCCACTCATCACCGCATGGGATTCCTGCACCAGAGAATTGGTCGCCTCGCGCCAGCGGATGCTGATCTGCGTGCCGACACCGGCGCCATCATCCAGCCAGGAGACCATTTCGGCAACGATCGGATCGACATCTTCTGTGGGCGGGATGCCCTTCTTCAACGGCAACAGGTCCACGCCCTTCTGTACATAGTCGACCTGGATATCGTCCGTGGCCAGCCATTCGAGCAGCTTAAAGGCCCCATCATTGTCTGTGGATTGTTCAGCCAAGAACATGAAGCCTATGTTAGCCCAACTTGCGTTCTTTCCATCGTCGGTGAGTTGGAGCATAGGGATTGTTGCCAGTTCCAGATTGGGCGCTTCCGTCCGCCAGACTGCCTTGATCGCAGAAGTCTCCTGCCATGACATGCCGACCTTGCCATTCAGGCGCAGATCCCGCCGTTGGTCGTCGGTGAAGCCGACCGGGATACTGGATTGATCGTTCCAAGTAATCTCTTCGAGGAGCAGTTTGAACGCCGCCTGACCGCCCTCGGTGTTGGCTGTCACGGAGAGCAAATCATCGCTGAGTAGTTTGGTGCCGCCCGCTGCCAGCAACGGAATCAACACGACCCAGTTGGTGGAGTTGGCAGGCACATCGATCCCATAGACACCGGCATCCACGTCGGTAAGCTCCTGTGCAGCGTTGCGGAACTCCTCCCAGTTCTCCGGGATGCCAAGCCCCGCCTCGTTGAACATGTTCATATTCAGCACCCACCCCTGGGCAACGCCAAGGAAAGGAACGCCCCACGTGCTTCCCTTATAGGTCGCACCCGTCCACGCCGACTCCTGATAGTTGTCCTTCCAGCCGGCGATCCGATCGCTCAGATTGGCGATCTGGTCCTGGTTGACATATTTGGGATACCACTCATCGGGCAGGTAGAAGATATCCGGTGGCGAACCGCCGGCAAAGGCCGCGGTGAACTGCTCATCCACACTGGCCCACGGCACAACCTGGTGTTCGACCGTTACGCCGGAGTTTTCGCTCATGAATTTTTCGAGCAGTGGCTTCCAGAGATCGGCTTCACGTTCGCTGTGGGGTGGTTTCCAGAAGAGCACTTCACCGCCGGCGGCGGCTGGGCGGCGGCTTCACCGCCGGTCTGCGCAGCAGGTGCTGCCGGCGCCGGACAACCGGTCAATGCAAACGCGCTTACTGCTACGCTGGCTGTCAGCGCGCCACGCAAGAATTGGCGGCGGGAAAAGTGATTGGTCGGTCGTTTGTCGCTCATTTCGTCCTCCTGAAGGTCTCAACAGTTAAGGAACAAGGCCGGGGCATCTATCCATCATAATATGAGTTGTGCAGTTCGTCAACCGGACAATCTATACAGATTTATTGGGAATCATGCTTGCACATCCGCGCTCAATCGGGCACAATGTATACAATTTAGATTAGAAGTTACGCACTTTCCGCTCCGCAGGGACACGCTATAGCGTGTCCCTGCGGAGCAGTGCGACTGCCCAACTGCGTAACTTCTATTAGGTATACAATTCAGAT
>JAAUPU010000491.1 GCA_012032975.1 Caldilineaceae bacterium
GGTAGACGAAATTGCCCATGGCTGGCCGCGAAAGGTTGGTGAGCCAGTAGCCGACCTTGATCTGCAAGGGCAGGGTTGGCGAAAAGACCTGGTAGGGCAAGGCGCGGGCGCCATCGGGATGCCAGCGGTTGTTGCGACCGCCGCCCGGTGTGCGCAAGAAAAGCTCGCTCAACTGTAGCTTGAGTTGTTCGCCATACAGGTCGTAGGCAAAACCGATGTGCCGGTCATGGTCGATGAGGTCAGAAAGCTGCGGGTCGCGCTCGACGAAATTTTGCACGCTGAGGAACTCACCTGGCGCGAAGCGAGGGTCGGCACTGGCGACCCGGTCAACGGCGGCGATCAGCGCGTCGGTCTCTTGGCCAGAAAGCGCATTCTCGATGACGATGATGCCATCCTTCAGGAACGTCTCCCATTGCTCCAGTGTGAAGCCAGGCGGGGCGGTACGAAATGTTTGGTCTTGCACGGATTCCTCCTAACTGGTGGCGCTGAATTGAAGACAGGTTGAAGACGGATTGAGGGGCGGTGGTTGGCAAACCCAACCAGAGCGCATTATAGACCACGGCTCGTTTGGTAGAAAACCAACGGGGCGCAAACTGCCGTGCGCTGAACAGTTGACTTATTCCGTCAGGATGGGTCCGAAGCTCCCATTCGCCCCTAGGTTGGTGTACAATGGCGCGGAAGATTTCCCGCCGCCAACTCACAGGAGCCACAGGATGCAACTTTCTCAACAGCCATTCGGCACAGCGCCAAATGGCGCCGACGTCGATCTCTTTACACTCGTCAATGCTTCGGGCATTGAGCTACAGGTCGCGACCTACGGCGGGATCATCACATCGTTGAAGACAGCCGACCGCGCCGGCCAATTTGCAGACATCGTGCTGGGCTTCGATTCACTGGACGAATATGTGGCCAGCAGTCCCTACTTTGGCTGCATTGTGGGCCGTTTTGCCAACCGCATTGCCCGGGGCAAATTTAGCCTCGACGGGCGCGAATATGCGTTGGCTCAAAACGATGGCGAAAACCATCTGCATGGTGGAAACACCGGTTTCGACAAGAAAGTTTGGCGCGCCAAGACCGAAGAGCAGGGCGATGCGCTGGCCCTGCATCTGAGCTACGAAAGCGCGGACGGCGAGGAAAACTACCCTGGCAACCTGGTCGCTGAGGTCGTTTACACCCTGACCGATGCCAATGAACTGCGCATCGACTATCGAGCCACAAGCGATCAACCAACGATTGTGAATCTGACCAATCACAGCTATTTCAACCTGGCTGGCCACGGTGAAAATCCAGGCGACATCCTGGGTCATAGCCTGCAACTTTTCGCCGAGAGCTTCACCCCTGTGGACGACACGCTGATCCCGACCGGCGAGATTCGCAGCGTGGCGGGCACGCCGCTAGATTTTCGACAGGCCGCCCCCATTGGGTCTCGCATTGAAGACGACGATGAACAGCTCAGGCTGGGGGGTGGGTATGACCACAACTGGGTGCTCGACAACCTCGATCGCAACCTTGTGCTGGCGCGCGGGTGAGCGAGCCGACCAGCGGTAGAACGCTGGAGCTCTACACGGACCAGCCTGGCATTCAGTTTTATGCTGGCAACATGATGCCGGATGATCTGCCCGGCAAAGGGGGCGTTGTCTACCCCAGGCGCGGCGGTCTCTGCCTGGAAACGCAGACGTACCCGGATGCGCCCAACAAGCCTGGGTTTCCATCCGCGGTCTTGAATCCGGGTGAACAGTATGCGACAACGACACTCTTCCGATTTGGCGTCGAGGAGTAAGCGAGCAAACCCATGATTGCCATCGGCCGCATACAGGCGCAGTTGCGCGAGAGCGCCCGCACAAATTACGAAGCGTTCCGTGTGCCGCCATTCACCTGCTTTATCAACAGCGACGATCCATCGCCCTGGGCCAACTATGCCATCCCGGATGCGCCGATCCTCGACGATGTCAGCGATGCGCTCTCCAAACTGGCCGATACGTTCAACGCACACGGGCGGACACCGCGCTTTGAGTTTCTGGATGAATTTTCACCCTTGCTCGGCGCCATCCTGACGGGGCACGGATATGTCGACGAAGGCCAGACTTTCCTCCTGGTCTGCACCCCCTTGACCCTGGTGGTTGCACCGAGCATCACCGGGCTGAGCGCCTCCAGCCTGCGCGTCTCCGAGTTGACCGCTGATGCGCCCTTGAGTCGGGTGCAGGAGTTCTTGACGGTACAACGGCGCGCCTTTGGCAACGACGACAGCACCAGCGTTGACGCCGACGAAGCCGCCCTCTTCCGCAATCGATTTGCCAGCACACGCCTGTTCGCCGTGTGGGTGGATGGTCAGATCGTCAGTGCGGGTAGCTTGACGCCCTCACACGATGGCGTTGCAGAAATAACCGGCATTGCCACATTGAGCACCTTTCGCCGCCGAGGAATCGGCGCGGCTCTCACCGATGAGATCGCGCGGGCAGCCTTTGCCAGCGGGTTGCAGGCCGTTTTCCTGACGGCCCGCGATGCAGCAGCAGGCCGCATTTATGCCCGTGTCGGCTTCCAGCCGGCCGGCGTCGCCTGCGCGTACTACTTGCCAACCAACCCAAATGCCTGAACGAAGATTGAGATTGGAAGCCGCGGGATGGCTCACCGTTGACCATCGCCGAATCCCCAATCTACTGCTCGCCAATCTCGACCGCTTACCGTTTATCCATATTGGGCCTTCCCGCCACCACTCACCAGAAAGTGAAGTCAAATGACCGATCAACCAATTCGAGTCGGCATCGCCGGGCTTGGGCGAAGCGGCTGGGATATCCACGCCCGTCTGCTGGAGCCGCTGGCAGAGCAATTTCAGATCGTCGCTGTTCTCGACGCGGACTCAAACCGACGCGCCGAGGCGATCGACCGCTTCGATTGCCAGGCCTATACTGAGTACGATGACCTGCTGGCCGACCCGGCCGTTGAATTGATGGTCGTCGCCTTGCCCAGCTTTCTTCATGCCGACGCCTCCATCGCGGCATTGAAGTCGGGCAAGCATGTGGTCTGCGAGAAGCCGATGGCCACGTCGCTTGGCGAGCAGACCGCATGGTCGCGGCCGGCAACGCCGCGGACACGGTCCTCACCATCTTCCAACAGCGGCGCTACAACCCAGATTTTGTGCAAGTGCGCAAGGTGATCGATTCGGGCGTACTTGGGCGCATCGTGCAGATCCGCCTGACCGAATCCAAGTTTGGACGTCGCTGGGACTGGCAGACGTTGCAAAAATTTGGCGGCGGCAGCCTCAACAACACCGGTCCCCACTACCTCGATCTGGCGCTGCAACTCTTTGGTCCAAACGAGCCGCAGGTGCTCTGTCACCTGGACCGTACCTTGACCCTGGGCGACGCCGACGATCATGTCAAGGTGGTGCTGCGGGCCGAGGGTTCGCCGACCATCGACATCGAGATCAGCAGCTGCGACGCTTTCCCGCGCGAGACCTGGCAGATCATCGGCGACCGGGGCGGGCTGAGCGGCACCACCCGCAGCCTGACCTGGAAGTGGATCGTGCCGGATGAGTTGCCCAAACGCGAACTGGACACCCGACCCACGCCAGATCGCAGCTACAATCGCGATGAGATCGCCTGGCACGAGGCCAGTTGGGAGGCCGACCAGACAAACCAGGAAGCCTACGCTGCTTTCTATCTCGACCTCTTTCAGACCATTCGTCACGGCGCGCCCCTGACCATCACGCCAGCGAGCGTGCGCCGCGTGATCTGGCTTCAGGAAGAATGCCATCGCCTGTCGCCGATCGCGCAGGAGTTCAACTAAGGCCATTGCAAGAAAATAACTATCCACGAAATTACACAAAGCTGCACGAAGAACCAGGTCAAATCTTGGTGTTCCTTCGCGCCCAAGGGCGGTTGCCTTCCAGGCGCGCTTCGTGGATGCTTTTAATTTTGGATTGGCTTAATCCTCTTTCGTTGCCAGTCAGAGTTCGCCATTCACCATTCAGAATCCACAAGTTTCCAGGAGC
>JAAUPU010000492.1 GCA_012032975.1 Caldilineaceae bacterium
CCTGCGTGTGCATCTGGAGACGGCGTACTGGGATGAGGCAGTCGTCGTGCTGACCCTTGATGACAAAGCACATCTGCGTGAACTGGTGGCTGCTGCTCAGACAAAGCTCAACCAGCCGCGTATCCAGATCCCCTTTGTGGAACACCGCGAATTGCATCTCACCATCTATCGGCGACTGGCCAATCCTTTTGTGTTTGGTCTGTTGGAGGCGTATTGGGATGCATACGAGGCGGTCGAATTGAACACATACGCAGATTATGCATATCTTCAGGAGGTGTGGGCCTATCACGCACGGATTGTAAATGCAATTTGCGACGGCGAGTTCGCACTTGGCAAACAACTTTTGATCGAACACATGGGCCTGCTTACGCAGCGCGGGGTGGCGTTTGATGTGCTCCCAGCGGCGCTTCCCACGTCGGTCCTGGCATAAGCTCCTCAGGCGTTCGGCCTGGGGATTTCGTTTTATTGTCGAACTTGTGATCACTGGACCATTCAGCAATCTGGAGGAAACCGAATGAGTGTTTTGGTGAAGGATGCCCCATCCCAGGCCGAAAAGCATGAACTGATCGTCAACGACTTCAACATCAACGTCGCTACAGTCAACGGCACCGGCAGCCAGACCAGCAACAATGTATTGATTCGTTCGCTCTTCAAGATGGGGATTCCTGTCGCTGGCAAGAATCTCTTCCCCAGCAATATCCAGGGGCTGCCCACCTGGTATCATCTGCGGCTGAGCCGCGATGGCTACCTGGCACGCCGCGATGGCGTTGAAGTGTTGGTCTGCATGAATCCGGCTACTGTGGCCGAGGATATGCAGGAAGCATCCTCGGCGCCATTATTTTGTATGATGACAGCCTGCCCGTGGCGGCCAAACGCAAAGATGTGACCTACTATCGATGCCGGTCAAGGAGATGGTGAAAGCGGCGGATCTGCCCCATGCGCTGCGCGATTATGTGGCCAACATGGTCTACGTCGGCTTTCTGGCCAATCTCCTGGAGATCGATCTGACCGAAATCGAAAAGGCGCTGCTCTGGCATTTTGACGGCAAGGCCAAGCCCGCCCAGTTGAACTTTTCGATGGTGCAGCGCTCGTTCGACTGGGCGCAGGAGAACATCGCCAACGATCAACCATACCGCGTGGAGCCGATGCAAGGCTTCAATGAGAACAAGATCTTGGTGGATGGCAACACCAGCGCGGCCCTGGGTGCGCTCTATCACGGCGTCAACTTGATTTCGTGGTATCCGATCACACCTTCTTCCAGCCTGGCTGATGCCGCTGGAAAGTATGCACCCAAGCTGCGCACCGATCCAGACACGGGCAAAGCGACCTATGCGATTATTCAGGCCGAGGACGAACTGGCAGCCATCGGCATGGTGATCGGGGCGAGCTGGGCTGGGGCGCGATCGATGACCGCGACCAGTGGTCCTGGCATCAGTCTCATGTCGGAATTTGTCGGTCTGGCCTATTTTGCCGAGGTCCCCGCCGTCATCTGGGACATCCAGCGCATGGGTCCAAGCACAGGTCTGCCGACGCGCACGTCCCAGGGCGACATCCTCAGCACCTACTATTTGAGCCACGGCGACACACGCCACATCCTGCTTTTTCCGGCGAGTCCCAAAGAGTGCTTCGAGTTTGCCGGCGTCGCGTTCGATCTGGCCGAGCGCTTGCAGACGCCGGTCTTTGTGCTGAGCGATCTGGACTTGGGGATGAACAACTGGATCAGCGACCCCTTCGACTATCCCGAAGAGCCTATGGACCGCGGCAAGGTGTTGAGCGCCGACGATCTCAAGGAGTTGGGCGGCAAGTGGGGGCGCTATGTGGATGTGGACGGCGATGGCATCGGCTATCGCACCTTGCCGGGAACCGACCACAATCTCGCTGCCTACTTCACCCGCGGCACCGGCCACAACGAATATGCCGTCTACAGCGAGCGACCGGATGACTGGGAAGAGAATCTGGCGCGGTTGACCAAGAAGTTCGAGACCGCGCGCGACCTGGTTCCCGCGCCAGTGATCGACAACGTGGCCGGGGCTGGCGTGGGCTGATCAGCCTGGGCAGCAACGATCCCGCAATCGAAGAGGCGCGCGACCGTCTTGCCGCCGAGGGCATTCAAAGCAGTTATCTTCGCCTGCGGTCGCTGCCAATCACCCAGTCGGTGCGAGACTTTATTGCGGAGCATGATCAGGTGGTTGTGATCGAAAACAATTTTGATGGACAACTCTACAAGATCATTCTCAACGCCGAACCACACGCCTCGGAAAAGCTCTACAAGGCGGCCACATGCACGGGGCTGCCCATCTCCGCGCGCTGGATCACGGACACGGTCACAGGGTTTGTGGGCTGAGCCGTTTGGTAGATTGTGCGTTTTGACTTGCAGAGTGTGAATGGTGAATTCTGTTCGGGGTTAGAATCGTCCCATTCATGGCTGGGGATAACTTGCTTCTCTCGAAAGGAGATTGATCGATATGGCAGTGGCAGATAGTTCCAAGACCCGTGCGAAGCCCACGGCAAAAACGAATTTACTGGGGTTGGACAAGACCGAATATCGCGGCAGATCGTCGACGCTCTGCAAGGGGTGTGGGCATGACAGCATCAGCGCGCGCATCATCAATGCGACTTGGGAACTGGGGCTGAAACAGTCGCATGTCATCAAGATGAGCGGCATCGGTTGCAGCAGCAAGACGCCGGCCTACTTCCTGGGCCAGAGCCACGGCTTCAACAGCGTTCATGGCCGCATGCCCTCGGTCGCAACCGGCGCCATCGTGGCCAATCGCACGCTGACGGCCATCGGTGTGAGTGGCGATGGCGACACGGCCTCCATCGGCGTCGGCCAGTTCAAGCACGCCATGCGGCGCAATCTGCCGCTGGTCTATATCGTGGAAAACAACGGTGTCTACGGGCTGACCAAAGGGCAGTTCAGCGCCACGGCGGACAAGGGGCAGACGCTCAAGTACGCGGGCGTCAACGATCTGCCGGCGCTGGATATCTGTCTGGAAGCGTTGGCCGCCAACGCCACCTTCGTGGCGCGCAGCTTTGCGGGCGACGCCAAGCAGATCGAGAGTCTACTCAAAGCAGCGCTTAGCCATCGGGGCATTGCCTTGCTTGACATCATTAGCCCCTGCGTCACCTTCAACAACCACGACGATTCCAACAAGAGCTATGCCTGGGGTCGCGAACACGAAATCCCGCTTCACGAGCTTGATTTTATTCCGAGCTACGATGAGATCGAGATCGATGAGTACGATGACGAGACCGAGGTCCAGCTTCACGATGGATCGTGGCTCGTGTTGAAAAACTGGACCGCGACTACGACCCAACCAACCGGATGGCCGCGTATCAGTTGCTCGAAGAAGCGCGACAGGAGCAGAAGTTGCTGACTGGGCTTTTCTATGTGGACGAATCGCAGCCGGATCTGGTCGAGATGTTGAATATCGTCGACGAGCCGCTGGCTTCGCTGCGCGACGCCCACCTGCGGCCCAGCCGAGAGTCACTCGCGGAGATCATGGCGTCCCTGTAGTCCCTGTTGGCGTAAGCCAGCATCACGGAACTGAAGAGAAACAAGCTACCAATGCAAAGACGGCTCCAGTCGACATCTGTCGACTGGAGCCGTCTTTGCATTGTGTTGAGCTAATACTTGGGCCGTTGGGGGAAAATAACTATCCATGAAGTTACACGGAGCTGCACGAAGAACCAGGTCAAATCTTGGTGTTCCTTCGCGCCCCAAGGGCGGTTGCCTTCCAGGCGCGCTTCGTGGATGCTTTTGATTTTGGATTGGCCTTATTCGGTTTCTGCCGTTTGGTGCTCTGCCAGCGCGTCAACCTGTTCGGCATAGGGGCCGCGAAGCTCTGGGGGAAGCAGCGACGCCATTGCCACCATGATCTTCTCCGTGTTGGCGCGCACGGTGATCAGTCGCTGACGTCGCCATCGAGATAGAGGGCGGGCCGAAGTGGACGGATGCCTCGGGTCGTTTCCATTGTCGCCAGAAGCGG
>JAAUPU010000493.1 GCA_012032975.1 Caldilineaceae bacterium
CGCTCCACGTGCTGTGGCCGTGGACTTCGCCGCGGATGTCCGCCAATCGGATCAGGGTGGGCAGGCGTGTGGCTGCGGCTGCCTGGACTTCGCCGCGGTTTTCGCGCAATTCAGGCGGGATCCAGTCCAGACCGAGGAAGTTGTAAAGCTCCTCTTCCTCTTCAAAAAAACGTTGCTCCCCTTCCACCTCGTCGCCCGCACCCGTTGCGGTCAGGCCATATTCATTCAGACTCCAGCCCTGTTTGAGCGCCAGCTCACGAACCTGGATGTTGTGCTCTTTGCTGCCGGTGAAGTATTGGAGCGCGGCGCCCCAATGGTGCGCCTCGACCACGCGCAGATCCATCTGCAAGCCAGTCGTGAGGACGACGCTGCTCTTGGTCTCGCCGGCTCCTGAAACGTCGCTGACCTGGGGCAGGGTGCGAAAGGCGGCCATCAGTTCGGCGGGCTGGTGGCTGACGGCCAGGATGTCTACATCGCCGATGGTCTCTCGCCAGCGGCGCAGGCTGCCAGCGACTTCGATACGCTGGATCGCGCCTTTGTCCAGCGCCGCGTGGAGGCTGGCGATCACCGAGAGCGCCAGGGGTCGGGCTTCGCCAATCGGCGTGCGCTCGTCGCCCCGCTTGGCGAGCAGTTCGATCCCCTTGAGGATCTTCTGTTCACTCTTGGCGCCAAAGCCTTTGAGCACGCGAATCTTGCCAGCTTCCGCCGCCTGCCGCATCTCCTCGACGCTGGTGATCTCCAATTCCTGCCAGAGGCGCTTGGCCGTCTTAGGCCCTACATCGGGCACATGTACCATTTCGACCACGCCAGGCGGCACCTTGGTCTGAAGCTCATCGAACTCCACAACCGTGCCCGTTTCAAAAAGCTCGTTGAGCGCGCCGGCGATCCCTTTGCCCACGCCCTGAATTGCCTGGAGCTGACCCGCGGCAAAGACCGCGTTGATATCCTGCCCCAATGATCGAATGGCCTCGGCCGCGTTTTGGAATGCGATGACACGGAAGCGGTTGGCATCCAGGATCTGCAAGATGTCGGCGATGTTGGCCAAGAGGTCGGCAACGTCCCGGTTGGTGAAGCGGGTCGCTGGCTGGCTATCTGTTCGGCTTTGGGACGAATCTGTCATGTCAAAAACAGTCCGGTGCATGTGTGGCGCGAGCAGGAGCGGGATCGTGCTTTTGCCAGGCGTTTGCGAGGTTGGGCAGCAAAAATGAACGGGAGCAGTATACCATATCAGTGAATAGAACGGCCCACCTTTTCTAGAAAGATTGGCCTTGCGTAGGGTATACTGTAGGCCATTCTGTGCGTTCAACACCACATCGGGGGCAGCTCTTTTCCCCCGTCACTTATCAACTTTAGAGGGAATCTTTTCATGCAGGGCAGATTTTGGAATGGGATGCTGTTACTCGTGTTATCTGTGATCGTTGCGGCCTCGGCTTCGCTCAGTTCAGGTCGTCCAGCCATTGCGGCCGAAACGGAAACCGAGCATGGAACGACCGAAGAGGCTATAGCAGAAGAGCACGTCGAAGACGAACATGCCGGCGCAGAAGGCACCGCGCCCGCCGCGAGCCAATCCGTGTTCCACTCCCCGTTGGCGACCACCTCACCCGAACTCTATGTCATATTGAACCAGCCGGGACCGCTCTGGTTGGTCGGCATGGATCTGAGCAACCAGAATCTGGTCGGCGCCAATCTGTGGCGCGCCAATCTGCGCGGGGCGAATCTGCAAGGTTCCGATCTCACCGGCGTGATCCTGATGGGCGCGGAGATGACATCGGCAAACCTGTCCAACGCTGACGCCGATCTAGCCGACATGCAGGTTGCGGACCTTTCGAATGCCCAACTGCGCAACACATCGTTGCGCGACGCCAACCTGATCAATTCCCGGCTAGAGGGCGCGAATCTGGAAGGCGCGGATCTTTCCGGGGCAGATTTGACCGGGGCATCGCTGGCCAACGCTGACCTGTCCGGCGCCCACTACGACGATCACACCACCTGGCCGGCTGGCTTCGATGCCGCCGCCGCCGTTGCCGCGCCGCCACAGGAGGACCATGCAGCCAGTTCGCCCGAGCAGTCGAATGGCGGACAGGGCGACGCGGCGGGCCACGAAGCGACCCAAGCCATCCCCACGCGGGTCTCGGTCATGGCCATCTTTGGCATCATCGTGCTGGGCATCGTCCTGGGCCTGGGCCTGGTGCTGGCGGTGATCGGCTGGTTCTGGTTCCTGATCTGGGCAGACAAGCGTTGGGGAGTGGAAGCGATGGCTGAAGAGGACGAAAAATCTGAACAGTCAACGCCAAGCTAACGTCGGCTTGCACACGGCTGTTTTCGCAGCCTATAGCAGATCAAGACCCCGGCGCTGCCACAGCGCCGGGGTCTTTTTTCTACAGATAATCCTGCAAACGATGGCCACGCTCGGCCATCAGCCGTTGCGGCTCGCCCGGCTCGATCCACGGGGCGGGCGGGTCGTAGGCGGTGCGCCGCAACTCGCGTCCATCCACAAAGGTCTTGGTGTTGACGATCAGCTGTTTGCCGTTGCGCTGGTTCATGCGCACGTCATAAAAGGCAAAGTCGCCCTGATCGATGCGGAAGAGCGCCACATCCGCCAGCGAGCCGGGGCGCAGCGTGCCGATCTCGTTCTGCAAGCCCAGCGCGGCCGCGGGGCGCACGGTGGAGGCTGCGATCACATCGGCGAAGGACATGCCGAGCACCATAAATTTGCTCAGACAGGTGGGCATGTCGAAGAGCGGGCCGTTGATGCTGAGTTGGTGGATGTCCGACGAGATCACATCGGGCCGATAGCCGGCCGCGTGCAGCGCCTCGGCGGTCTCGAAGGAGAACGAACCCGCGCCGTGGCCCACATCCATGATCACACCGCTCTCCCACGCACGCTTGGCCGCGGCCAGCAGTGCGCCCTGATCGTCGATGATGCGCATTCCGCCGCCGGTGAAACAGTGGGTGAGGATGTCGCCCGGCTTGAGCTGCGCCAGCACGTCATCCAGCGTGGGCGGTCCTTGGCCGATGTGGGCCATCAGCGGCAGCTCGCAGCGGTCTGCCGCCAGCCGCGCCTTTTGCAGCCCATTCAGGTTGCGCCGCCCGTGGTGTTCATGTCCACACGTACCTTGACGCCCAACGCGATATCGCGGTTCAGGTCGATCAGCTTGCAGCAGAGATCGACGTCCACGTGGCCGGGATTGGCGATCTCCCAGGTCTGGGCGGTCAGCCCGATGGACGAAATGTTGAGGAGGGCAAAAATGCGCGCATCGGATGGCTTGACGATAAACTCGCGAAAGCCGGGAAAATTGTAGCCGCCGGCCGACCCTACATCCAGCCAGGTTGTCACACCGGTGTTGGCCGCGACCGGGTCGGCGCGCACGCCCCAGTAAGTCACCCCGTGGTAGACGTGGGTGTGCAGATCCACCAGACCGGGCGTGACAAATTGCCCGCTGGCATCGACTACTTGCACCGCCGACTCCGCAGGGATATTTTCCTCCACTGCGGCAATACGGTTTCGCTTGATGGCCACATCCAGCCGTCCCTGTTGGCCACCGCCGGGGTCGACCACATCGCCACCCTTGATCAGCAGATCGAATTGCATGACACCTTCTCCAAAGTTGGGCGGCGAGCCAACTGATACCACCACAATGGCTTGGCCGAAATGCCGCCGGTCGATTATGATTTTGTCCTCGTTACGAACAAGCGCAGGTTGGATTATACACCTCGTCAGCATAGGGCAGAAGATGGGGCAGAAGCCCGCTGGCTCGAACCGAAAAACTGAAACGCGATCCACGATGGGCTGGCAAGGCGTAGCAAACGCCCAGAGCGCCAGCACCCCAATCAACCAAGGATGAGTGATCCATGAGCGAGACTATCTATCAGATGTTGGGTGTGAAGCCGGTGATCAACGCGATGGGCAACGTCACCGTGCTGGGTGGATCGGTGCTTTCGCCAGGCGTACGCGCGGCGATGGATGCAGCCAACGATATCTTTGTAC
>JAAUPU010000494.1 GCA_012032975.1 Caldilineaceae bacterium
GGAGTGCTGACAACCTTGCTCCCCTCCTGCATCACTGGTACAATCCCAACCAATCGAGGGTCGATTTCTTCCCCCCACGCAGCCCACGAATCCATCGTATCAATTACAGTGGCCATTGCAAGGATCGTCTGTATCAGCATGAGTGACCTCGGCCTGTCCGCAGCGGAGATCGCCGCCAACCTTGCCTCGGTGCGCGCCAGGATCGCGGCAGCGGCTCGCCGCGTCGGTCGCGACCCAGATGCGATCACGCTGGTGGCGGTGAGCAAGACCCAGCCTTTCAGCCAGATCGAGCACGCGCGGGCCGCGGGCCAGGTGGACTTCGGAGAAAATCGGCTGGAGGAGCTTTGGGAGAAGGTCGAGTTGGGGCGTCAAAATGGCCACGCGTCGCTTCGCTGGCATCTCATCGGCCCGATCCAGAGCCGCAAAACCCGCCAGGCTGTTGGACCATTTGTCCTGCTCCATGCCGTGGACCGGCTGAAGATCGCTCAACGACTGAGCCGCGACGCAATGGACGCTGGCTGCGTATTGTCCTTGTTGCTGGAAGTCAACGTGAGCGGCGAGAGAACCAAACATGGTTTTGCAGTGGATGAACTGATGGCGCTCGCCCCAGAACTGGCGTCATTGCCAGCGCTCGAGATCCAGGGTCTGATGACAATGGCGCCCTACGTTGCCGATCCAGAGCAAGCGCGACCGGTCTCCGTCAGTTACATAAACTGGCCGGCAGTTGCAGCGAGTCTGTCCGCAGGTGGAGTGGCGGCACTTATCGATGGGCATGACCAACGATTTTGAAGTTGCGGTCGAGGAAGGCGCGACCATCGTGCGCGTAGGTTCCGCCATCTTTGGCGCCCGAAACCCATAGACCAAACTCAACATGATGCGAGCGAAAACGAGGTAGCAGGTGCTAAAGAATAGCCAGATCGGGTTTATCGGCGGCGGCGCGATGGGCGAGGCAATCATGGCCGGGTTGCTGGCCCATGAGTTGGTGGAGCCAAGCCAGATCATGGCCGGGGAGCCAGTGGCGGCGCGGCGGGAACAGATGGAATCCGCCTATGGAGTAGCCACGTCGGCCAACAATCTTGACGTGGTGCGCCATGCAGATATTGTGCTGCTGGCCGTCAAACCCCAGATCTTCCCCAAGGTCACCCCGGAACTGACCGGTCAGATTCGGCCAGACGCCTTCGTCTTGAGCATCATGGCCGGCGTCTCGCTTCAGATCATCCAGAGTTCATTGGATCACGGTCGAATCGTGCGGACGATGCCAAACACACCGGCCCAAGTTGGCAAGGGGATGACCGTTTGGACGGCGCTGCCGGATGTCAGTCGGCTCCAGCGCGAGCAGACAGTCGTCATCCTGGAGGCGCTGGGCGAGCAGATCGGGGTGGACGATGAGCGCTACATTGACATGGCAACCGGTTTGAGTGGGTCGGGTCCGGGCTTCGTCTTTCTGCTGATCGAGGCGATGATCGATGCCGGTGTGCAGATCGGCTTCAGTCGGGCCGATGCCCAGAAGATGGTCCTGCAGACCATCGACGGCAGCATTGAACTGATGCGCAGCAGTGGCTTGCATCCAGCCGAGTTGCGCAACCGCGTGACCAGCCCGGGCGCACGACCGCGGCGGGCTTTTTGAGATGGAAGCGGGCGGCGTGCGTCCGTTGATGGCGCGTGCGGTGACGGCCGCCTTCGAGCGCAGCGTCGAGTTGGGCGCAGTCAAGAACAAATAGGATCGAGAAAAGGAACCTGAATGAACTCTGTCTTTGCTTTTATTGCGCTGGCCCTTCAGTTGTACAGTTGGGTGATGATCGCCAGGGCGATCATCAGTTGGATCCCCAGCATCGACCCCTACAACCCGATCGTGCAATTCTTGTACCGGGCGACCGAGCCGGTGTTGGAGCCAGTGCGCAAATTGATCCCACCGCTGGGCGGCGGCTTTGATATTTCGTTTATCGTTGTCTACTTCGCCCTGGTCTTCCTCGCGCAGATGTTTCGTGGATTGGCCGGTTGACGCAGCTTACCCGTTTTTCTTTGCTTGAATGGAGGAGTCTCTATGATCGACATGAGTTTGATGGCGAAAGTCGGAGCGAGGACGTGGATGTCAATGGCCGTGTGGCTGATGGCGTTGCTGCTGCTCGCCGCCTGTCAACCAATCGTGGACACCCGAAGCGCTGGGGAGGCTGGATCGACGCCAGCCGACACAGCCCCGCCGCCTGCATTGGACGAGACGCAGGCTGCGCTTGTGGAGCAGGCGAGCCAGATGATGGCCGAGGAGTTGGGCGTGGATGTGGAAACGGTGGAGCTGCTGACCATCGAGTCAGTGGATTGGCCGGACACCAGCCTGGGCTGTCCTCAGCCCGACATGATGTATGCCTCCATGATCACACCGGGCTATGCCATCACGCTTCAGGCTGGCGACACGGTTCAGGTCTACCACTCCACCACACAGGCGGATGGCAACATCGTCACCTGTGAACCATGACGGGCTGATCGGCCGGCAGGCGCGTTACTGCGCGCTTGCCGCTTCGATCAGTGCGGCAAGCTGTGCGTATGAGGGCGGCGCTGCCAGGGTCGCGCCGTTGACTGTGAAGCCGGGCGTGCCGCGCAAACCCAGGCGACGCGCCTGCTGCTCGCCAGCTTGAACCTTCCTCGCCATCTGCCCCCCTCCAGACAGGCGGCAAAAATCGCCTCGTCCAGCCCCACCTGCGTCGCGTACCGAACGAGCGCCTCTGAACTGATGCCCGCCGCGCCGTCGTAAAGTGCATCGTGATAGGCCCAGAACTGGCCTTGCACCCCTGCGCATTGAGCGGCCTCCGCAGCCTTGGGCGACTGAGGTGTGATGACGGGGAAATCCCGCCAGACGAAACGCACCTGGTCGCCATAATTTCGCATGATCTCCTCGCGTATGCCGGCGTTGTGCCAGGCGCGGCAGGCCGGGCAGCCGAAGTCTCCATATTCCACGATTTCAACCGCCGCGCCCGCCGCACCGAGCGTTGGATCGGCCACCTGGTCGGGGTCGAGGCCGCGGCTGCCGGTCGTCTGCTCCCACGTGAAGAAGAGCACCACCAGCAAGAACGCACCCACGGCAGCCCCGATGACAAGTGTGCGAGTGCGCCGCGCTTGCTGGCGATCCTGTTGCTGTCTCAATCGACGTTGGTTGCGACTACTCTTGGTCGTGTTGGACATGGAGATAGATTGCTCCTGGGCCTTTGTAAAGTGCTATCCACAAAGTGACGCAAAGGTGTACTTTTTATTTTGGATTCGCCTTATCCCCCGCTGGACTCGCGAGCCTCGCGCACCAGGTCACGTTTGAGCTGCCACAGATTCTGGCTCAGCGAAACGTGATAGATGTGTGGGTTGACGAGGCGGCGGATGCCTGGGTCCAACCGCTCCACATCCGCTTCTCGCTTGCGGCGGATCTCCTCCAGGTCGGGCAGCTCGTCGACCAATTCCCCTTCGTGTAGAATCTCCTGGTGCAACGCTTCGGTTTCGGTGATCTCGTCGCGCCGGATCATGCGATATTTTGCGTGGTCGATGGGGTGACGCAGCCGCAGGAGTTCGGCGTGCGCTGGCTCCTCTTCCTCCAGCGCCAACAGGTCGGCAGTCGCCTTGTTGCGCCGATCGTAGATACGCCACAGACGCTTGTTGCCGGGATTGGGCGTCTTGGCAGGCGTCTCCGAAATCTTGATCGCCGAGCTCCAGTCGTCGCCCGCGCGCACCGCGACCAGCTTGTAGACGCCGCCCAGCGCAGGCTCACCCCACGAGGTGATCAGCCGCGTGCCCACGCCGTAGACCAGTCGCCGCACCAGATGATCGGGGTCCACTCCGTATCGAGGCGCTTCAGCGCCGATCTGCGTGACGATCTGCCAGATCACCAGCTCGTCCAGATCGCTTGAAAGAACGATGGACGCGTCGTCGATCCCGCTTCGTTGAGCAGCTTGGCTGCCTGGATGCTCAGATAGGCCAGGTCGCCGAATCGAGCCGGAATGCCGACC
>JAAUPU010000495.1 GCA_012032975.1 Caldilineaceae bacterium
ATTCGTACCCTTCTGCCTCGGGCATATAGCTTGGCCAGCCCAGAAAGTGGGTCGTGCAGATCGATGCGCCGATCAGCTTGGCTACGTCGATACAGCGCCGCAACTCATCCAGCGCGGCCTGACGCACGCGGGACGACGGATTGTCGATGGGAAAGTAGGGCGCTGCGTGACAGACCACACCCAGGCCGGCATCCTGGATCGCCGCCGTGACGACCGTCCAATCTGTGCGCTCTGGGCTTGCACCAGGTTCTTCGACAGTGAGGTCGATAAAATCAAAACCGTTGGCGCCGATCCACTCGATCTCGCTCAACAGCTTGCGTCGCGGGTTGTTCATTACGCCAAGTTTCATGGGGTCTCCTTGTCTGATGGGCGCTGATGGCGCTTCCTCAACGGCTTGGCCACGAGCAGGCTGACCTGCAGCAGTAGTAGCATGGCCAGGCCGACCAACAGCACGTACATGCCCCAGCCCGGGTTTATCGGTTGATTGTAGAGCTGGCCGATATTTGGCAGCACGCTCAGGAAGTTGTGCACTGGAAACAGGATCGAAAGTGTGGTCAGTGCGGCCAGCAGCCCGGCGCTTGCCCGCAAGGGCAACAGGGCAAGAAAGGGGCTGAAGGCGACAGCCGCCAGACAGAGGCCGATGGCCAGACTCTGCTGGCGAAATTCCGCGGTGATCATTCGCCCCGGCGTCCACGCCGGCGGCAGCATGTTGAGGGCCGCGATGACGGCCAGGGCGATCATTACACCGCGCATGGGCCACCGGTAGCCAAATTCCTCGCGAAAGGCCGAGAGCGAACAGGCCAGGCTGACGGCGACCAACGGCAGGTAAAACCCTCACGCCACAACACGATTTCAGCGCTGAGAATGACTGGCAGAAACTTGACATATTCACCCAAGTCAAGCCCAGTCACCACGAGACCGGCCACCGGATGGTCAACCCAGGGGCCGAAATAACCAGCCAGCGCGACCAGGACCGCGATGGGCAGCAGCCCGTACGCATGGCCAGCCAACGCCGCGACGAAGCGTCTCATCGACTTTGCGACCGCGATCCATCGCCTGCCTGGCCGCGCGCCCGCTCCAGCCTCAATGCCTGCCGAGCTGAACCTTCATCGAAACGCCGCCGCTCATCGTCGGTCAAGATCTGCAAGCCCGGCACAGGTGTTGGACGCAGACTGCGGTCCACTGCCACATAGACGAAGTAGGCGCTGTTGGTATGGGTGATCTCGCCGGTGAGCAAGTCTTCGGCTTCCACATGCAATTCCACCTCCATACTGGTGCGTCCGACGTAGGTCAGCCGGCCATGCACCAGCACCAGTTGGCCAACCAAAGCTGGCAAATGGAAGGTGACGCTGTCCACGGTGACCGTGACACAGGTGCGCCGTGAATGACGGCTGGCGATGATGCCGCCGCACTCGTCGCAAAGTTTGAGGAGCACGCCGCCATGCACACTGCCCAGGCTGTTGGAGTGTTCAGGCTGCATGTATTGGGTCAGCGTCAGCGCCGAGTCGGCCACGGTGCGCAGCTTCTGAATTGAGTCGCTCATCGTTCGGGATCTCCTGTTGTCTCTGGCAAGCACGCTCAAGCCGCGTCCCTTCCGGTCTTGAACACGCTGGCCACTTCACAGTTTGTGTGGAATGAGTTCCGGTCACTCGCCAAGCGCTAGGCGATACGCTCCCAGCAACTGGGCTGCACTGCGCTGCCACGTAAAGGTCGCAGCATGGATGAGACCGGCCTCGGCCAAACGTCTGCGCAGCCCCTCATCCTGAGCGAGCGCCACCATTCCTGCGGCGATGCTCTCCACATCTTCGGCGTTGACATAGTGCGCGCCCGGACCACCGGCTTCGGGCAGGCACGAATTGTCGGCAGTCAACACGGGCGTGCCGCAGGCCAGCGCCTCCAGGATCGGCAGACCGAATCCTTCGTATAGCGATGGGTAGACGAAGAAGTCGGCTGCGTTGTAGAGCGTCGGCAGATCTGCTTCGTCCACGAAGCCGGGGAAGATCACTTCGTCCTCCAGCCCCAGCTTTGTCACCGTCGCAAAGATTTCATCATACAACCATCCCTTGCTCCCGCCGATGACCAGGCGATGGGGCAGTTTTGTTGCTTGCCGGGCAAGGGCGAAAGCCTGGATCAGCCGGGGGAAGTTCTTGCGCGGTTCCAGCCGACTGAGGCCCAGGATGAAAGGGCGCTCGCCGATGCCATAGCGAGCGCGCACGGCTGCTTGCGGCGCAGGGTCGTTCAAGGGTCGAAACCGTTGATGGTCCACCGCGCCTTGCACCACGGTTATCTCCGCCTCGTCTACACCCCATTGCTCTTGCAGATCCTTGGCCGTGTGGAAGCTGTCCGCGAGCAGATGGTCGGCTCGTTCAATGCTGCGCGGCACCACCACATTCAAATAGCGGTTGTAGACCGGGCATGGCCGCGTCTGGGTAAAAGAGAAAGGCCAGATCGTGGACAGTGAGCAACTTGCGCCGTGCGCGGCTGGGCGCCAGTACAAAATCGGTGGCGTGGAAAAGGTCGAGCGGTCCGCCGGTGAACCATTCGACGCGCGGCACCGGCGAGTTTAGCCGGTGCCAAAGACGGACCATGGTCCGTTCGCCCAACGGGGTCGCGTGGAGTGGAAGAGGGGCTTCGTTGCGTTCCGAAGCATCGATGTGGCCGGTGACAAAGAGCCGAATATCAAGCCCATCCGCCGTCTCGATCAACGCCTGCACCTGACCGCGCACGATGCGACCGATGCCAGCCTGCTGGCGCACGGCCGGCGTGTAGTCGATGGCGATGATGGTCAAGGGAACTTACAGTCCTCGGTAGGTCCACAGGCGATTGGCCAGGAAATTCCAGAAGAGGACCACGCCCGTGGCAAAGAGCTTGGCGAAGTTATAGCTGATGAGGAATGCGGTAGCGCCATTTGCAATCCACTGCTGCCAGGTTGGTTCCAGCAGGTGGTGAACACTCAGAAAGACTAGCTGATTCAGCCCCAGTCCGATGAGGCTCACTACCACAAATTGGACCAGTTGCCGGCCGGCCTGGCGCTCGCGACTCTCTGGAAAGGTCCAGTAGCGATTGAGGACGAAATTCTGACAGACGGCGGCAGTGAAGCTGATCGTGTTGGCCACGATGAGAGCGGCGCCGACAAACTGGACCATGACGTTCAGCACTGCGAAGTCAGTGACCGCGCCCAACGCGCCGACCATGGCGAATTTTACAAATCGCACGACTTCTTTTCGATTGGATTGAGCAACTTCCCACACTTGAGTCATGGTCAACGAATTGGCTCCGCTACTTGTCCCTTTGGCTCGGGGCTGGGCAATATTGACACCACCGCCATCCAGAGTGCGATCTGAAGATATATCCCCTGAACGAACAGGTTGTCGAAAAAGTTGTGTACGGCCAGATGGACGAGCACGCCCAGCACACCAAGTGCCAGGGCCGCCTGCCACGCGCGCTCGTCATTCACGGCTGAATCCAGACCAGTAACGCGAAATCGACCTGCCTGTTGGAAGCGGACCCATACCCAAACCATCCACGAGATCCACAAGACCGCATACGCCACTAGCCCGATCAGGCCCGTTTCGGCCAGGTGGTTCAAATAGATGTTGTGGGCATGGCCAAGCGGTTCTTCCCAGAAGGGCAACCGCACCTGGGCGTAGATGGCTGCATAATTGCCAGCGCCTACGCCCCACCACGGCGAGCCTTCCCACATGCGAAAGGCGGCGACCCAGTGGGCCAACCGTTCCTGCACGGCGAAATTCTCGTCGGTCAGCGGTTGGTTCAGGAGATCGGAAAAGCCGAGATAGGCGGGAATATCCTGGAGCCGCTGCGCGATCGGCGCTAGCACCAACTCTGGCTGCAAGGCGCCGAATAACAGGCCCGCCAGGATGATCATCAGAGCGACCAGACTGAGCAACGCCGCTCGACGGCTGCGCAAGAGCAGCACAACGGCCACACCCAAGAGCGCACCCAACCATCCCCCGCGGCTCCA
>JAAUPU010000496.1 GCA_012032975.1 Caldilineaceae bacterium
GAACTCGACCCCAGATCGATCTCAACCTGACCAATGGCCTCAACGACGTCTACAACTTCGGCGGCCTCGAGGGTCACCTTCTCGGGCCACCGGCTTCGAGTGGGTCTATGGCGGCGGGGCGAACGAGCGGGTGATCAACGAGCTGCTCGGCGTCGATCTCAACGGTGGGCAGATTCAAGGGAACATCTGCGCGCCACTGGAACGCCCTTCTGCCGGGCCGCCTCGCGCCAGACGACCAGGAGTTCGGGCAGCCACTGACTGAGCGCGACGGGCTGGCGATTGAGTTCCAACGAGCCAAGCACCTGGCCATGCAGCCGCGTCAAGTCTTCCAACAGCGGCTCCATGAGCGTGATCTGATGGTCCATGCCGCCCAAAAGCTCGCCACGCAACGTGGGGTCTCGATCTGCACCCAACCTCAACGCATGGATCGCCGCACGCAGCGAGCCTAGCGGACGACCCAACTCGTGGACCAGATTGGCCAAGAGCCTGCGGCGAGCATCTTCCAGCGTCTGCAACCGCTCCACCAGGTGCTCGACCGCGCGATAGACCTGGTCAAGCTCGGCCACGCCCTGCTCGGGCAGGCTCTCCGGCGGCTGGCCGACAGCAATGTCCTGGAGTGCCGTTGTCACCTGTTGCAGGGATCGTTCCAGGCGCAGGGCCAGGAAAAGACCCAGCGTGACGCCAGCCGCGACCAGAAAGACCACGACTGCCAACAGCAGTGCATAGACACGATCAAAGCCCTGCTGCACGCTGGCGACCTCCTGGGTCAGCCGCACCACACCGTTCAAGCGGCTGTCGGCGTCCAGCACAGGCAGCAGCACATCGGCGATGCGGCGCCCGGCGGGGTCACTGTACTGGATCTCCACTTTGCTCTGGCCGGTGAGAATGGCGCGCACATCCTCGCTCTCCAAAAGATCGCCCAGCCGCGCGGCATCGGATGGGTCGCTGGAGGCCAGAATGCGTCCCTCCGCATCCAGCAACATCACCGTGCTAAATTCCAGATTTACATTGGAAATGAACTCTTGGGCGCGTTCGGGGTTGGACCAAACATTGGCCACCTGGCCGGAAACCTGGGCCAACAACGTCGCCTGGTCGGTCAAACGAAGCGCCTCTTGCTCCAGCGCGATTTCGATTTCGGTGAGCGTATTCTGGTTGGCCAGCACAAAGTAGGCGAGCAACGCGATCAGCGGGATGATGACCAGAACCGGAAGTATATGGCTGAGGATCAGACGAGCGCGTAGGGTTCGCAAAGGAGCCACCAGTTTTATGCGCCTTGCTCGACCAGTTTATAGCCCACGCCGCGCACCGTGACCAGCCGCGACGGCCGGCTCGGCTCGGCTTCGATTTTCTCGCGCAGACGGCGGATGTGGACGTAGACCACTTGCGGCTCGCCGGCAAATTCCGCGCCCCAGACGCCGGCCAACAATTCTTCGGCGCTCAACACCTTGCCGGGCGAGAGCATGAAGAAGTGGAGCAGATCGAACTCGCGCGGCGCCAGTTCGACGCGGTGATTGTTGACGGTGACCAGATGTGCCGACGGGTTCAGGCAGAGGTCGCCCACGGTGAGGAGATCGGAGATCGGCGATTGGCTGAGCGGTTCGCTGCGTTGAACGCGACGCAGCACGGCTTTGATGCGCGCCAGCAGCACATCCGAATCGAAAGGCTTGGTCACATAGTCGTCCGCGCCCAGTTCAAGTCCAAGAACCTGTTCCAGCTCTCGTCGGCGCGCGGTCACAAAGATGATCGGTGCGTCACAAACCAGGCGCAATTGGCGCAACCCTTCCAAGCCATCCATGCCGGGCAGACCGATATCCAGCAAGATCAACGACGGGAGATCGCGCTCGACGATGCGCAGGGCGTCTTCGGCGCTGCCGGCCGTGGTCACTCGATAGCCTGCTTGCTCCAATGTAAACGCCAAACTGCGCCTCATCAGGGCATCATCATCCACCGTCAAGATGTGTGCAGACATGGGCTACGCAAGATAGAGCAAGGAGTGCGCTTCCGCCAACGCAGTCTCTTCATCGCCGGCCGGTCGAAATTCCAGCCCGACGTAGCCCGTGTAATCAACCTCCGAAATCGCTGACAGGATCGCGCGATAGTCGAGTTCGCCGCCGACAAGTTCATGGCGTCCAGGCACACCTGCCACATGGATGTGGCCGATCAGGTTGGCGTAGGTGCGCAGATTGGCAATGACGTTGCCTTCGGTGATCTGCTGGTGGTAGATGTCGTAGAGGATGGTCAACGCCGGCGATGCCACCTCCTCCACGATGTCGGCGGCCTGGGCCATGGTGGTCAACCAATAGCCTTTGTGGTCGACCAGCGGGTTGAGCGGCTCCAAACAGAGGGTGACGCCCGCATCGTCGGCCAGTGCGGCCATCTGGCGCAGTTTGCGCACCCCACGACGACGGGTGATTTCGTAGCTTTCGTCGGCCAACACGTTGCCGGTCGTGACAATCAGCCGGGTGCAGCCGAGGGATTGGGCCACCGCGATGGAACGGCGCGCCCCCGCGATCATCTCTGCATCATTTCCTCGCTCGACCAGAGCGTTGCCCGGTTCGCAGACGATGCCCGCGCAGGCCAGGCCCGTTTCGGCCTGCGCCGCCCGGATCGCGTCCAGATCCTTGTTGCTCGAACCCCAGAATTCAAAGGCCGAGTATCCCGCCGCCTTGACGCGACGGATGCGCTCTTCCACGGGCAGCTTTGTCCAGAACATCTCGATGCAAACAGATAGCTTGATCATTGAACATTTCCTGCTCTTCAAATTGAGAACGGCGGTTTCAAATCTTCCGGGAAGGGGTCATACGTACTTTCGATTACCCGACACTGACTCCTTCCGGGAAGATGGAGGGTGGGCGTCATCATCCTATCCAGACCACATCGCCACACAGATCAGCCGGCCAGCCGCGAGCGACGAACGCCTCAAACGCGCCACGTTCCTGGCCGATGACGCCGCTGGGACCGTGTCCCGGATAAAACTCGGTATCGTCGGCCCAGGTGAAGACCACCGTCTGCAGGGTGCGCATCGTCGTGGCAAAATCGGCGGGCGAGACGGTGCGACCGGGTCCGCCCACAAAAAGCGTGTCCCCGACAACCACGCGATGGTCGATGACCAGCGAGATCATGCCCGGTGTGTGGCCGGGCGTGTGGAGGGCGCGCAGCGTGTAATTGCCCAGTCGGATGGCGTCGCCATCGTCCAGCGCCACGTCGTAGGCGAGGTCGAACTTGGCCGCATCGGCTGGATGCAGATAGACAGGTGCGCCGGTGGCGGCCTTCACCTCGGCAAGCGCTCCCACATGGTCGGCGTGGCCGTGGGTCAGCAGAATCTTATCGACCTGTGCGCCGGCGGTCATGGCCAGAATCTCTTCAGCATCCGCACCCGGGTCGATGATCGCGCACTGCTGGGTCTCGTCGCAGATCAGTACATAGGTATTCATCGGCCAGGGACCGACGCTCTTCTGTTTCAAAATAGCTGGCATTGTGTCTCCAAATTCTCTGGCGCCCGATACGCGCTGAGGTTGTATCCCGTCAGCATAAAGATCACGATAAAGAAAGGGGGCCGCTGGGCGTCCCCCTTCCTGCTGTCAAATTGGGTGCAATCAGGGCGGGTTGAAACATTCACCCGTTTCAAAAGGACTCTATCAACTTCTGACCGGAATCTATCCGCCCCAGACGGTGTCCACGCCCGCGAAGAGCTTGTTGACGCGCGCGACATCCGCGCTTGGCAACGGCGGGCGCAGCAAGGAAGCTACGTTCTCTTCCAGGTGGTCGACGTTGCCCGTGCCGGAGAGTACAACATGCACCCCCGGCTCGTAGCGACAATAGCGATAGCCGCATCGGGCACGGACAGCGCACCGCCTTTGTGGACCAAAAAACCCAACGGGTCTTGGCTGTCAAAGGCTTCTGGATCGACCCGCCCGTCGCGCACCAACTCCTGCATCGTCTCGCTCAGAACCGGCGGCTGACTGAGCGCCTTGCG
>JAAUPU010000497.1 GCA_012032975.1 Caldilineaceae bacterium
CCTGCTCGGAGCGTCGATGGGCGGGGAGGGGATCAGGGGCATTCAGGATGGATGGCGCGCAGCTCTGCGCAGTTGGCGGCAGTGGCTGACGACCGGCTTGGTTGTGTTCGGCGGCGCGCTGTTGATCGCATCGCCCTGGTTCATGCGCAACTGGCGGCTTTATGGCGATCCGCTCGGTCTGAAGCTGGCGATTCAGACCATCGACGTGCGCACGGGCGCGTGGACCTGGGCCGACACAAGCTGGCTGTTGGAGGGTTGGTTTCGTTCCTTCTGGGGAAAATTTGGCGGGGCCGGTCACATCCCCATGCCGGAGGGGTTTACATGGCGCTGCTTGGGATGAGCCTCTTCAGCCTGACTGGACTGGCGGCCAACCTATGGCCAGCGGCTCGGCGCTTCGCCTTGACGCCGCTGTTGTTGATGACGCTGGCAGTCGCCGGCGTGGCCGCGGTGATGGCGCGCTACTCGCTGATCGCGCTCGGCACCGACCAGGGGCGGTTGCTCTACCCCGCGGTCGCCCCCCTCATCCTGCTCTGGGTTGTCGGTCTGGCCTGGTGGACGCCAGGGCGTGCGGGTCGCTGGGCCGGGGCCATGCTGGTCGCAGGGATGGGAGGGCTGGCACTGTTTGCGCTGCTGGGGGTTGTTCGACCGGCATTCTGATCCGCTTCAACCATCGACTTTGCGTTCGGGCCGAAGCTTGCTACCTCCCCTTTCGACCTTTGTCGTCATACGGATCAAATTCATCCCGCCAGGTCTTCGCTGAATATGGCGTCACAATTCGCGGACTACTCATACAAAGACCAGCATGTACTTCACAGGAATATCATCTTCGCGTGCTTCCTGATTGTAGACATCCACAAGTTGTCTTGCAAGCTCAGCTCGCCGACCAGGGTAACATCCACCCAAAGCAATGAAGGCAGAATCCAGGAATTGTGCAAGTGAAATTACCCAAACCCTATTCGCTGTTCCCTCGTATTCAGCAAGGATGCGCGTTGATGCTACTGCGTTTTCAGACGTAATGATCACATTCTGCAAGCACCCAGGCCGGTATCCAAACGGTCGGCGAATTGCGTCTCCGGTGAATGGGATAGCGAGCCTAACGACAGTGTCGCCGAACGTGAAGTCAATAGGCCCGGTGTCACTACTTCGTCGGACTTGTGCGTGACGGTCCCATTGTTGTCCCTGCCCGATGGAAGAAACTTGTAGAATTGCTCTGAGAAAGTACTGGGAGATCAACTGTTCGACGTAGTAGGTGCCCTGGTGTTTGTGAATCCGCCTTGCCCGGGTGAGCAGATTCTCATACATTCTGCCAAGCGACCAATCCTTTCGAAATCTTAATGGCATCGGTTTGGGAGCTGAAAGCGCAACCACCCGATCAACCCACCATTTCTCGATCAGTTGAAGGTCTGCTGTGCCCTCGGTGTGCAACTGGTTGAGAAACGTCAAGTACCCTTCTACTCTCCAGATATTGGGAAGGCTTGTACGCCCTGCTTGTCCCAGCTCTACCCACTCTACGCTATAGTCGTACAGGATTCGGTTAATACTTCGAGCGTTGAGACGTGCTATCTCGCCACCAGGGGTGCGCATAGCTGTGGTGACTACCGGTAGACCGTGGTCACAGGCAAAACGCGTTGCGTAGAGCAACGCGCACGCTGCACCACGATTCGTGGTTTCACGTCATATCGATCACAGAATTCCAAAAGGTCCGATTCAAGGATGGCATTCATGTGGGGCTTGAACTTTCACAATCAGTCAGAGACAGAGTTCGGAACAGGGGAACTGACCTGTGCGAGTTGGTTCGCGCTGACTCGCCACGTGACACTGACCCTGGTGTATGCATAATAAACTGGGTTCAAAACGCGAGCCGGATTGTGTACAAAACCAATTCTTGGGTCGGCTACAACTTGGGTGACCAGGCCCAAATGGTATTCATCTTGTGCTGTGGTCGCAACATGCCACTCTTTGTCAGTGAAGGCGATATCACCGTTTTTCCTGCGACTCCCTTGATCTCGACCAAAGCTCGACCACCTATCTTGATGATCTCGAAATCGAATCCAAGGCCATCGTCGCGTCGATCCTCCAGTTTGCCCTCGAATGGCGTGAGACCTGCACGAAAGCTGGCTATGAAAACTCCTCTGCCAGCCTGCCAGTCGGACCGCGTGGAGAGTACTTAATCTTCGTCCTCGCCTTTCGCTTACCCACCAAGTTCCGAATACTCTCCAATGTAGAGTTTAGTTCAGATTCAACGGTTGGTCTTGCGAGCGGATTCAAGATATCCATCACGACGGCTCTCAAGGCATGTTCGCTCAGATCGTCAAAAGCAACCATGACTTCTTGACGGCTCGGCCTGATGCCTCGCTGGTACCACCCTTTTCGACCATTATCATAGTAGGGATCAAATTCGTCCCGCCAGTTTTTGACTGAGTTTGGCTTCACGTTCAGGCTGCGTCCAGTGTCGGCAAATGCCTGACGATACGAATCAAAGCCAAGTCGGTCAAGTCCGTCTTCCCCAAACTTGGACAGGTAGAAGGCCACAATCATGGCAAGTTCATTCTCTGGTTTCATGGTCGCTTCCGATCATCACCGTCGCGGTCGCCAGGCCCAAGTACAGCCAAAAGAGCACCGTCATATGGAGATAGGTCATGTTGAACCAAGATTGGTCGAAAATGCCGCTGACCAACCCGCTCGGGCAGAACGAGGACAGGGCTATAAACGTGAAATGGTGACTTCCGCATAGCCACCGTCATCGATTGCATCGATGGTCTTGCGAATCTCGTCCACGCGCAGCTGAATCTGTGGCTACGACGTTGACATCAGAACAACTACCGCGATCCGTCGTGCCCCCAAGTTCTGCTGATAGCGCAGGTTCTGATCGGTTGTGACAAGCAGCTGATACCCAGCCTGTTCAGCGACCATGAGTAGGTCGCCATTTGACAAGTCTGACCAGCCCTCTTCAAATGTGGTTCCAATATCGTGCTCCGTTAGATATCTGCGCAACGGAACTGGCGTGCCCTGGTCAAAGAGAACCTTCATCGCTATTTCGGAACCGCCAACCTGTCCAGTTCGTATTCAAGCACCGCGTCCACCTGGGCGCGTGCGACGCCGGGGAACCACTCCAAAAACTCATCCACCGTCGCGCCGTCGCGCAAATTCTCGAAGAGCGCTGAAACAGGCACACGCGTCCCCCGAAACACCCATGCACCCGAAACTTTGTCTGGATCACGATGATGCATCTATCGGCCTGCAAGTCTAGGTCTCATAGGATGACAAGTTGGTGCTCGATTTGGCAAGTTCTAGCAGACGACGCAAGGTCTGATTGACTGCCTGCGCATTGGGGAATGCTTCAGCAATATCAGAATCAAGCACCACAATATTGGTGGCTTTCTTCAATTGCTCTGCGTGTTTTCCTCGCACCATTGAACCAAAGTCCTCTCTTCGATATTCGGGTCGCAAATCGTCTGGTGAATTCTCATCCTTCTTCATAGATTTTCCTTTCTGACCGAGTCGCTGGTCTGGCGCTGATAATCCTGATTGACTCTCCCCGTTCTGTGTAAGCAACTACGAGCAACTGTCCAATGTGAGAAATGCCAAATGTCACAAAACGAGCCTCACCCCATGAATGATCCGGATCATCACCGGTTAGAGAAAGATGGTCCAGAAAGACCGTGGACGCTTCTTCGAAAGAGACACCATGCTAGCGCAGGTTTGCCCTTGCTTTTTCAGGATCCCATGTGAAGTGCATGCTCTTCTTCCCTTGCCACGCTTGAACGCCACTCAATTCATGACGGCTTTGGTTTGGGTTGGCGGCCTTTACGAACCTTTCTGACTCCCGATCATCACCGTCGCGGTCGCCAGGCCCACGTACAGCCAAAGAGCACCGTCATATGGGATAGGTCATGTTGAACCAGTAGTGGTCGAAATGCCGCTGACCAGCGCGCCGAGGATTGCACCGCTGTAGCCCAGCAAAATGGCCTCC
>JAAUPU010000498.1 GCA_012032975.1 Caldilineaceae bacterium
CCAGGGGTGGGTCGGCCCGACGACCACCAGTTGCTCCACTTCCTCCAATTCCAGGACGCCGATCCGTTCGTCAACGGTATCTTCAAGCTCGCCCTCGATCAGGCCGAAGTCCATCTTGCCCGTGGCCAGGTCGGTCAAAATCTGTGGCGTGATGCTGGTCTGGATTGTCACGGAGAGATTCGGGTGCGCACTGCGAAAGCTCTGCACCCATTCCGGCAGCAAGTAGACGCTGACGCCGGGCGTCGCGGCCACCGTGACGTTGCCGCTCGCCAACTGGTTCACATCTGTAACCGCGTTCTCCGCTTCGGCCAACAGATGAAAGATCGCGCGCGCATATCCGCGCAATGTTTCGCCGGCCGGGGTCAGGGTCACACCGCGACGGCCACGGCTGAAGAGCTTGGCGCCCAGGCCAGCCTCCAGATCCTGGATGTGCTGGCTGACTGCGGGCTGGGTCAGCAGCAGCCGTTCGGCCGCCGCGCTAAAGCTGCCAGCCTCCACCACGATATCGAAGATTTCCAACTTGTAGAGATCAAGCATAAGTCACCACTTATGCCAATCATAAGCAAATGGGGGGCGCTGGGCAAATCGAATTGGGTGTAGAGTAACGTCTAGTACGAGGTGGTTGCGGATCGGTGGTCTGGGGACGAGATGGTGGGATGACGGGATGTCGTCGGAAATCGACCTACTCTCCTTTCTTCAGTCAACAAGCGGTAAATAAAGGGGAAAATAGATGAACATACTCACACGATTCTTCGGCGGGGCGCAAGCGACGGGCCATACATTGCTGTCGCCGGCCGACTATCAGGCCCGCTTTGTGGATGGCAAACAGGCGCACACATTGGTGGATGTCCGCACGTCGGGTGAATTCGGCGGCGGGCATATCCCGGGTGCGCTGAACATTTCGTTGCAGGACTTATCGGGGCGACTTGACAAGATCCCGACGGACAAGCCGGTCGTCGTCTACTGTCGCACGGGCAACCGCAGTTCGTTTGCGGCACGAACGCTGCTCCAATCCGGCTTTGACGAAGTATTCGATTTGGGTGGAATCATCGATTGGCAGCGCCAAGGGCAGCGCGTGGAAAAATAGCACTATTTCAGTCTTTAGATTGCGCGGGACAGGCAGCGCCTGGCCCCTACGAGTGGAGGAGAACATGTTACTCAAATATTTCTATGACGATAAGCTGGCCCAGGCATCCTACATGGTGGGCTGCGCCGCGACTGGCGAGGCCCTGGTTGTAGACCCGGCGCGCAACATCAAGCCCTATCTGCGCATGGCGGAACAGGAGGGGTTACGCATCACCCATGTGACCGAAACCCACATCCACGCCGATTTCGTCAGCGGAAGCCGCGAGCTGGCGGCGGAGACCGGCGCAGCCATCTATCTGAGCGAAATGGGCGGCCCCGATTGGCTCTATGACTATGCCGATGAACCCAGCGTGATCCCGGTGCGCGAGGGTGATTCGTGGATGGTCGGCAATGTGCGTGTGGATGTCCTGCACACGCCAGGCCACACCCCCGAGCATCTCTCCTTTATGATCACTGACACTGCGTCTGCCGATCAGCCATCGGCGTCTTTACCGGCGATTTTCCCTCTTTGTTGGGCTGATGGTGGGCCGGCCCGACCTGCTCGAAGAGGCGGCTGGCTATGTGGGCACGAAGGAGGTCGGTGCGCGTCAACAGTACCACTCGGTGCAGCGCTTTCAGCAGATGGCCGACTATCTGCAAATTTGGCCGGGCCACGGCGCAGGCAGCGCGTGCGGCAAGGCGCTGGGTGCGATCCCCTCGACGACGCTTGGCTACGAAAAGCTCTTCAACCCGGCTTTCAAGTTCGAACAGGAAGATGCGTTTATCGCCTGGCTCCTGGCCGACCAGCCGGAGGCGCCGACTTACTTTGCGCAGATGAAACGGATCAACAGGGAAGGCCCGGCCTTGCTCGACGCGCTGCCCGATCCGCACAATTTTGACCGTATCGCGCTCGACGCCGTGGTCGAGGATGGCGGCCAGGTCTATGACCTGCGCAACCGGGGCCAATTCGCCTTCGCCCACGCGCCGGGCACCGTGAATGTGCCCGCCGACAACGTCACCTTTATCACGCAGATGGGATGGCTGGTCGACTACGAACGGCCTGTCTATCTGCTGTTGCCCTCCATCGATGTCGAGGAGGAAGTTCTGACCGATCTGCGCTCCATCGGCATCGACTATGTGCCCGGCTACTTTGGCCCGGAAGTGTTGAGCCATGCGACGCAGGCGTTGCCTGTGGTCACGGCCAAGGAGCTGGCCCAACGGCAGGCTCGCGCTGGGGGTCAAAATGGCATCACCATTGTGGATGTGCGCGGCAGAGCCGAATACGCGGAATCTCACATCGTCGGCGCGCGCCACATCCCGCTTGGCTACCTGGCCGGTTCGCTGGATCAACTGCCCAAGGAGGGCGTGTTGGTCACCCACTGCGCCAGCGGCTATCGTTCGCAGATCGCGGCCAGCCTGTTGCAGGCAGCCGGCTTTGAGAATGCGGTGGCGCTCAACGAAGGTGTGGAATGTTGGGAAGAGCACCTGCCCACCGAGCGGGGTCAAACGCCAGAGCTGCTTTTCGCATAGCCACAAGAAGCGATCAGACGCCCAGGTGACGAAGACCCAGTGGTGAAGACCGGACTGCGAAGACTCGCAAGGGTGCATGGCTCGTCACTCAGCCATGCACCCGTTTGGCCACGTTTCCAAAAATTCGACCGCGTTTCCAAAAAGAGATGTCCCTATGATTGAACAGGTGGCGATCGATATCGTGCTCGGTTTCCTGATCGGCGTGTCGCTGGGCATGTTGGGCGGCGGCGGTTCGATCCTGACGGTGCCGGCGTTGGTCTACGTAGTTGGGCAGACACCGCAGGCCGCGGTGACCGCTTCGCTGATGATCGTGGGCGCCAACAGCATGATGGGCGCCTTTATGCATCGCTCGCAGGGCACCCTCAACTGGCCGGTCGCGTTGGTCTTTGGCGGCGTGGGGATGGGTGCGGCCTATCTGTCGGCGGGCTGGTCCAAAGCGCTGTCGCCGACCGCGTTGATGATTCTGTTTGCGCTGCTTATGCTGGTAGTGGGCTTCTTCATGATCCTGCGCCGCCAGCCATCGCGGGTCGAAGGCGGGGGGCGGAACTGGCCTGTGGTCATTGCCAGCGGCCTGGGTGTGGGCGTATTGACCGGCTTCTTGGGCGTGGGCGGTGGTTTTCTGATCGTACCTGCGCTGGTGATGTTGGTGGGGTTGCCCATCCGTCAAGCGGTGGGCACCTCGCTGATCATCATCGCCATGAACAGTCTGGCCGGATTCCTGGGACATCTTGGCGGACCGACCATCGACCTCCAGGTCGTCTTTATCTTTGTCATTGCTGGCGTCAGCGGCGCGTTGGTCGGCGCACGGCTGGCGACGCTCGTGCCGCCAGACCAGTTGCGCAAGCTTTTTGCACTCTTTGTCATTGGGCTGGCAATCTTCCTGCTTGTCGACAATATTCGCAAGCTCGGTCTAGCCTGAAGCCGAGCGGCGGCATCCCACCCCGCGCTACCCCTCCAGGGCGCTTCAATGCCCTCCGTGCTATACTCTTGGCCTGAAACCACCAACTCGATAGCCTCAATCGTTCGCCCCTCTTTGGCAGCGAAGCAGACCCTCTCGAATGCGAACAGCCACCGTGCTCGGGTTCGACGCTTCGCCGCTCAGATGTGGCGTCCAAGGCGAAGCCGAAACTAAAGAGCATCCGTCAAGGTGCACAAAATAGCACGAAGTCTTGACCTGTCTTTCGTGTACCTTTGTGTGACTTCGCGGACAGGTATTTTTCTGTCGTGGTCCAAACGAAAACGAAAGCGGAGGTGACTTTGTATTTGCGCAAACAGTCCGTCCTCATCACCGGCGCAGGCTCCGGCATTGGCCGCGCAACGGCGTTGGCCTGCGCTGCCCAAGGCGCCTCACTCACCCT
>JAAUPU010000499.1 GCA_012032975.1 Caldilineaceae bacterium
CCAGCACCGGCGAAAAGATCAGGAGAATGGTGGCGACCACGCGCAGAGGTTGGGCTGGTTTGGCCATGCTGCGCAATAGCTGCCAAAAGAGCGGGACGGTCAAGACGCCGGCCATCAGCGGGAAAAAGCGCAACGCAAACTCGCGTTGGCCTGCAAGCATGGACCAGAGTCGCATGGTCAATGCCCAGAGAGGCGTGTGCTCAAAAGCTGCCGTCCAGTGGAAATGGAGGATCTCCGCCGCGCTGATGCGTGCGATCAGCGCAGTGAAGGCTTCGTCATAGGTCAACCCGCGCCGATCCAGCCACCAGATGCGCACGAACAACGCCACGAGTGTCAGTCCAAGAAGCAGCCCCCGTTCAACGTGATGGTGGTCGGTCTCCGGGGTCGAAATTCGTATCGCCATTACGCCTGGGCCTCGTAGAGCGTGCGGTGCGCAATGGCGATGGACTTCCAGGTGAACTGCTGGCTGCTGGCGCGTGCGCCCGCGCGAAGCCGCTGGGTCAATTGCGCATTGTCGGCGATTGCGCTGACGGCGGCGGCTGTGGCTTCGGCATTGGCGACTGGCACATAGACGAGATCCTCCCCGTCGACCAGTTCGGGCAGCGGCGATTGCGGGAAGGTGGTGACAATCGCGCAGCCATTGGCCAGCCCAGCCATCAGGGTTCCGCGCCGCAGGCTGGCGCCATCTGCATAGGGCATGAGCAGCACATCCATCGCAGCGAGGTCGGCGCTCACCTCGGCGTCGGGTTGAGAGCCAGTCCAGCGCACCCGCTGCTCCAGGCCCAACCCATGGACCAGCGCTTCTACTTCCTGGAGGTAGGCGAAGTTGGTGGCATCACTCGCGCCGACCCGTTCGCCGATCATGAGTAGATGCGCATCGTGGCCGCCCCGAACCAGTTGGTCCAGCGTGCGCACCAGGGTGAGTCCACCCTTGCTGCGGTTGAGAAAACCGAAATAGCCGATCACCAATTCATTCCCAGAGTAGCCGCGAAATACGCGCGCGCGACGCGCTGCTCCGGCGTCCAGGCGCGGCCTTGAATGTTGCTGCCGATGGGAATTTTGGCCGGCGCCGGCGTCCTGTCGGCCAGCGCCAAACGGTCCTCTTCGTTGGTCACCACAATCAGGTCGGAGGAGGCGAGCGGTCTTTTCGTCACCCAGCGACGTAGCCGCTCACCGGCCTTGGGGAAGAGATAGGGCACGCGCAGGTCATGATAGGTCCAGGCGATGCGCCGACCGTCACGCCGACCGTCACGCCGCCGCCAGCGCGCCGGCCCCAGGTTGATAGCCGGGTGCATGGAAAAGGCAGCCGTCTGATATTGGACGTGGATCCAGTCAGCACCGCAGGCCGCGGCCTGCCGATCCACCGCCGACCAGATTCGCCAATCCCAGCGTTGGATGAGCGGGAAAACCACAACGGCTTCGGGCTGGACTGTCGGGTCCAGGCCGACCGCGGCCGATGTCAACACGCTGGCCTGGACGCCAAGCCCTGCAAGCGCGCGGCTCAATTCGGCGGTGTAGGCGCCAACGCCTCCCTGCCACGGGGGGTATTCGCCGGTGACGAACAGAACATGCAGTGGTCGAGCCGACATCAATCCTTCAAGACTTTCTCAAGCGAATAGCCACGATAGCTGAGTTCTTCGAAGCCTTGCTGGTTGAGCAGATTGATAGCCACGTGTTGGCTGTAGTCCAAAAAGGCGACCATCTGCCCACAGCCCTGAATGGTCAGATCGTTGATCAGCCGCCGCAGGAGCCATTTGCCGATATCCTGGCCACGCCATTGGCTGTCCACGTAGAGATTGACCAACCGTGATATCTGGACGATTGGCTCCGCCGCATCGGGCAGCATGGCGATGACGCGTGCGCTGCCGATTCGATCCGAGCGGCGAAACAACTCGTAGACGCGATCTTGCCGTTGACCGCGTAACACCAGACTCAGTCCGGCCAGCGGAGTTACCTCTTCCACCGGTTGGCGCAAACTTCGTCGCAGACAGTAGGAACGATCGACCAGCCGGTAGCCATCAGCGGTCAAGACGCGCACATGGTCTGCCCAATCGCCGGGCAGGAAGCCAGCGCCGATCTGAAAATTGGGATATCCTGTGCTGAGATGAAATGCTTTCACGACGCCGACGCCGGCCCCTCGCCAAAACTGCAACGCCGCATCCAGCAGCCCGTGGGCCACATCGTCGATCAGGTCAGCGCGTTGAGGAAGGAGCAGAAAACGGATCAGGCCGAGAGGTTGATAGTCCGGTAGCTCCGCGCTATCTGTGTCGAGACCCACTGCGGCGTCCAGAAAACCGACCAATTGCCGTGCGCGCCAGGCGCCGATCCGCCGGTGTCGTTGCCAGCGCACCGGATAGACACTCGGCGGGCTGTCGCCAAACACCTGCGCTTGCAACGATTCGTGGGTAAACGGGATGCTGTAGATCGCCTTCTCCAGAGCACCGTTGAGCAACTCGACCAACATGGGCAGTTCGTCAGGCAGAGGCTCTCTGAAGTTGAGTGTGGGGGGAGACGGGGATCACGTCGGCGCCTTTGTTTCCAGCAACTCCAGCAGCTCCCACTGGTCTTCCAAAGCGGGCAGATGTAGAGAATGCACGTCGTCCAGGTCGAGCAACCCGTCCTCGCGCTTTGGATGGTAGAGCAGCGTGATGACACGGGTGAGCCGGCCCTCCTCGCTGACGCTCAGCAGTTGGCGAAAGTCAACGCTTTGCAGTTGACCAAGGGGCGCTTTTACCTGCACGGCGTTTTCGGTCACCGAGACGCGGCTCAACATCTCGCGACCAAACCAAATAGCCATCGCCAGACAGGCGATGCAAAAGAGCAGCGCAGCGACATCACGGGAGCTTTGCAGAGACCAGCCGAAAAGAGCGGCCAACAGCAAGCAGCCAAAGGTCAAGAGCTTGTAGCGTGGATGGGTGGCAAAGTTGGTGGACATATGGGTGTGGCTACGGCTGGCTGTCAGGCGCGTTGGCGTCCGATCGACCCAGCCAGTATTGGGCAATCAGCGCGCCAATGGCCAATCCGGTCGCGCCATAGATGATGATGCGGATCACTGGGCTTTCCCAAAGCGAGGGCAACAGCAGCGCAAAACCAGCCAACATCGCAGCCAGCGGGACAGCCGCGATCAGCACAAACTGGACGATCATCTGCGCCGAATTCTGGGTGCGCTCCTTCTCGTTGATCCGAAGCGACAGGCGCCAGATCGCAAACATCGGATAGCCAGCGCCCAGAATCAACAGAAAAATGGCAAGGAGTGTGCGTAGGGTATCCATCAAATTTCCATCGCTATCGGCTGGTTTTCCTGGGTTCCATCGGCAAGCAAAGATCCGTAGAGCGCTTCGATCTGTTGAACATGATCCGCCAGCGTGGGTCCGGGTCGAATGTGGGTGCGCCATGTCTGCAGCCGCTGTGGATCGTGGATCAGCTCGCGAAGCAGGTTGCCCAGCGCCAGACTGTCGCCCGCCGGAAAACGGGCGCCGGTCACGTCGTGGTCCACTTTTTCGACCAACGCACCCAGATCGCTGGCCACCACGGGCACCCCAACCGCGAAGGCTTCCTGGATCACAAGCGGCGAATTTTCGTACCAGAGCGAAGGCATCACCAGACAGTCAAAAGTACGCAGCGCCGCACCTACCAAGTCGGGCGCAATTGGGCCGGCGAAGCGGATATTCGGATGGCGTGCCTGCGCCTTGAGTTCGCTCACGTAGTCGGGAAACGCGCTTTCGCTGCCATAGATGGTCAGCGCAGCCTGGTCAGGCAAGGAGTTGAATGCGTCGATCAAAATGTGTACGCCCTTTTGCCAGGCCAGCGAACCCAGAAAGCCAAAGTGGGGTCGGGCCGGCGGTTCCGCCAGCCGCGCAGCGCTGTGCAGCGCCAGCCGCGACGTCTCGATACCATTTTCCAGCATCGTGATTCGCTCCGCGGGAAAGCCTTGGCCGATATATTGCCTTCG
>JAAUPU010000500.1 GCA_012032975.1 Caldilineaceae bacterium
GTCGATTTTTCGGCCCCGTACATGACCAGCCAACAGTTCATGCTCGTGCGCGCCGATGAAGATCGTTTCAGCACGCCCACCGAATTTGCCGCCGACGCGAACTGTTGGTCGGCTCGCAAGCAGGCACCACCGGATTCTACACGGCAGTCTACGAAGTGCTCGACGGCGACGAAGCCAACCCGCGCATCATTCTGCTGGATGGCTTTGGCGCGGCGGTGCAGGCGCTGATCGCCGGGGATGTGGACATGGTGTTGACGGATACGGCGGCGGGCAAAGGCTACATCGGCGCCAATCCAGACAAACTGAAGATCGTTGGCCCAGCCTTGACGACCGAGGATTTCGGCTTCATCTTTACACCGGACAGTGACCTGGTCGACCCGTTTAATGTTGCGCTCAGTTCGATGAAGCAGGACAATTTCTTGCAGTACCTGAGCAACAAGTGGTTCTATCTATACGATCCCGCCCAATAGCCGCGGACGAGCTTACCATGCTGGCCAGGTGAGCGTCACGAGTTGATCAGGCTGTTGCTCCGGTCTTTGGGGCTGTGACTGTCACCGGAAACCGGGCGAAAAGTCATGGGGTGCAGGCGCCGATCTGGCGGTCTGCACCCCATTCGTTCGTATTGGGCAGTCTGAAGAGGGGCGCCTGACGAGAAAGCTGTCCGGCCATTTTTGCGCTACGCAGGTACGGCGGCGAGAGGAAATGGCCGAATGTTCGTTTGTAACAAGGCAAGATAATGGCTGGACCAACCGCACCCACTGCACCAACTGCACCCGAATCCCCCCGACGCCACACCCATATTGGTCTGTTTGCGCGCCTGCCCTACTGGCTGTTGCTGACGATCTTGCTGGGCATTTGGATGTTGTGGAACATCCTGACCGATGAGGATTATACGGTCATTTTCAAGGCGATCAGCGAGGGTATTGTCGTCACGATCTATGTGACCGCAATCTCTTTACCGGCGCATCATCGTCGGTTTACTGATCGGCCTGGCGCGTCTTTCCAGGCATCGGGTCATCTACGAGATCGCTACTTTCTATGTCGAAATCGTGCGTGGCGTGCCGATGCTGGTCTTGCTTTTTTATATCGCCTTTGTCGGCGCACCGTGGCTGGTCAACTTTATCAACTGGATTGGCGCACAGCTTGTCGAACTGAATTTCACAACAATCGGTGAGCCATTGGCAGAGTTTAGCGTGCGCACCTTCGGTTTTACGGCCCGCGCGATTTTCGCATTGATCATCGGATATAGCGCATTTGTCAGCGAAATCTTTCGGGCTGGCATCGAGAGCATTGAGCGTGGTCAGACCGAAGCCGCGCTCAGCTTGGGCATGAGCCGCTGGCAAGCGATGCGTCTGATCATCTTGCCCCAGGCGATCCGTCGGGTCTTGCCCCCGTTGGGCAACGACCTGATCGCGATGCTCAAGGATTCGGCGCTGGTCTCGGTCCTCGGCGTGCAGGACATCACACTCCAGGGCAAGGTCTATGCGGCCAGCACCTTTATGTTTTTCGAGACGTACAATGTGGTGGCGTTTCTGTATCTGGTCATGACGATTGCGCTTGCGTTGTTTGTACGCTATTTGGAAAGCCACATGCGACAGGCTCACTGAGGCTATGGCGCCTGTCTGCATATCCGCCTTGACGTTGCGTGTATGTTGGATTTTTTGCCAAACATGGAAAGGACGCTCGAATGAGTAGATGGAACAGCAGAAGTTTTTGGAAGTTGATTGCGCTCACCTTCACTCTGGCGTTGTTGGTGGCGTGCGGCGGGGATGAGGAGCCGACGCCTGCGCCCACCAGCGCCGCAGTCATCGCCCCGACGGCCACCGCGATCCCCGCAGAACCGACCGCCACGCCCATCCCGGCGCAAACCGTGGCGCCAGCCGCTGAAGCCCTTGCGCTGGATTCGGTCACCGTGGCTGTGAATGCAGAGTTCAAGCCATTCGTCTTTCTGGATGAGAACGGCGCGGTGACCGGCTTCGACATCGACCTGATGAACGCGCTGGCACAGGTGGGTGGTTTTGAGCTTCAGTATACCGACATGCCTTTCGAGGCGTTGCTCGACAGCGTGACCGTCGGCGAGTACGATGTCGCGATCAGCGCGATCACCATCACCGACGAACGGAGCCAGCGGGTCGATTTTACCGCCCCCTATTTCGAGGCTGGACAGGCGCCCGTCTCCTATCTGAACGCAGGCCAGGGTTTGGCGGTGCGGCTGGACAACACGACGGTCTTCAGCCTCAACGACCTGACCGAGGCCAACGTGGTCGGCGTGAAGCAGAGTACCACAGGCGACAGTTTTGTCAGCGAAACCGCTGCAGCGACAGTCACACGCTTTGCTGAAGCGCCCGAAGCGCTCCAGGCGTTGAGCAGCGGCGCGGTCGACGCCGTGGTGCTTGACATCCCGGTCATCGTGGATTACATCAAGACCCACCCCGAAGCCGGCATCAAACTGGTGGGTGGACCCGTGACCGACGAGAAGTATGGCATTGTGGTCAGCAAGGCCAAGCCCGAAGTGCTGGCAGCACTGGACAGCGGACTGGAACAGGTGCGCGCTGACGGAACCTATGACGCCCTCTTCAACCAATGGTTTGGCTCGCCATAGCGGTTGATCGCGGTTGGCGTTGGCCGCGTCTGGCGGCGTGAAGTCGTGTGACGCAAGCACGACAAGCGCCCTGAACCGCGTCACAGACGATGGTAAACTAAGGCTACCATCCCACAGGAGTTTTGTTTGGCTCTTGATTCGGTCGTGATACCATTTCGGATTGACCTTACCGACCACCGATTGCGTCGGCTCCCGTATCTATCTAAATTCATGTCAGCAGAGGAGAGATAAACCAATGCGTACACTTGTTCGACAGGGACTCAGTTTTTTGGCCGGCGGCCTCATCGTTGCCGCGATCGTTTTCTATGCAAGCCAGGCAAATGCCCAGCCCGAAGCGAGCAGCGCCGGGCAGGAGACGCCGAATCTGGTCAATGTCACCCTCGACTCGACACCCCGCATCAAGTATCAGGGCCAGTTGCTGGACAGCACCGGCAAACCCAAATCTGGTGTCTTCAACATGACCTTCACCATCTATGACGAATCTACGGTGGTCAGATGGCAGGAGACGCGCGATGTCACAATCAACATGGACGGCCTATTCTCTGTTCAACTGGGAGCCAGCAAGTCAATCCTGGTGGATAGCGGGGGTAACACCCTCTTCCCAACCGGCGAAAATCGCTACCTCGGCGTGACGATTGCCGGTGAGACGATTGGCTCGCCCGAGCTGATCAACTATGTGCCGCTGGCGACCAATTCGGCCATGCTGGAGGGCAAGACCAAGGATTATTTTGCCGAGGCCAAATTTGGTGCGCGGTCGTTTGGCGTTGTCGAAAAGGATGGCAGCAAAAAGTCCGGTCTGCACTTCAGCTCCAGTCGAAAGGGTGTTGGAACCTACGAAATCGAGATCAAGAAGGGGTCGAGTTCGGAATCTGGCACATACGATTACAATTTGAATGATTTTACGACTGTAGTGACGCCTGTGCGCAACAGCGACTGCAACTTCCCCACGACAGCCGGCACCAACAGTGAAGATGACAAGTTGGTCGTGCAGATCTATCGCCCTCACAATTTTGAGAGCTTGGTCGACTGCAAATTTCATTTCGTGGTCTTTTGGGATGGCAGCAATGGTGGTTAGGCTGCGGAACACCTGTTTTTCCGCATTGCCTTTTTGCCAATCCTCTGTCTTTTCAGAAAGGAAGCTTTGACCATGAAATCGAGAATGCGCAAACGGCTCTTGATGATTACAGTGCTGATCGTGGTTGCCAGCACACTCTCCCTCACCGGCGCAGTATTGGCCCAATCATCGGCCAACTATGACCTGGGCTGTTGGGGGGTCTTCACGGCCGGCGGCGGTTGCGGCGTCGATCAAATCGGCGCACGCAAATCTTCGTCATGCTTTCCAATCGCG
>JAAUPU010000501.1 GCA_012032975.1 Caldilineaceae bacterium
AAATCTGTTGACGTTGAAGGTCCAACCCTTCCTGGACTGCGGCAATGGCTGCCGCTGCCCACGCCGCGGAATCCGCCGGCGTCTCGTCACGTGTGCGATCATAGAGCCAGACGACGGCTTCGCCTGCGTACCAGTCCACAATCAGCGGGTGTTCGGGGATGTCCCGTTCGTAGAGACGGTAGCAGGTAACGCCTGACCGTCGCGCCCATTTGCGCAGGTGGCGTTGACGTTTGCGCAGCCGATTGGCAAGCTCGACAGCGTCTGTAGTATTCAAGCTATTGGGGTCGTCTCCTCCCTTTTCTGCCATCCTGTCATGGTAGCACGCGGGCCAGAGAGCCGCCAAAAGGTTGGCATGTGCCGACCACCTGCAGAGAAAGTACGGTCTTGCTCATAGGCTGGGGTAAGATTCGCCCAGGCTTTGTCGCCAATTCTACGAACAGATGTTTGTCGCACCGCCGACCACGTCCACAACCCAAGGAGAAAACCGTGACCAAAGCAGTATGGAACGACGTCGTGATCGCTGAGAGCAACGCAACGGTAGTGGTGGAGGGCAACCACTACTTTCCGCCAGATTCGCTGAATCGGGCCTGACTTGCAGCCGAGCAACACCCACAGCGTCTGCCCCTGGAAGGGCACGGCCAGCTACTTTGACATCGCCGTAGGCGACAAAGTCAACACCGACGCCGCCTGGACCTATCCCGAACCCTCACCGGCGGCCAGCGAGATCAGGGACCACGTCGCCTTCTGGCGGGGCGTAACGGTCGAGGTCGACGTGCCAGAGCGATCCACGCTCTGGCAGCGATTGCGCGGTGCGTTGGGGTGAGCGTGGACCCCAATCCTGCCGCAGCATTGGAAGCTGGGCTGGACGGCAAATGGCGCAACCTCGCCTTGTTGGCTGTCGCCGAATTGTTGGCCATGGGCTTGTGGTTCTCGGCCTCTGCCGTGGTGCCCCAGTTGACCCAAGCCTGGGCGCTCTCCAGCGGCCAACAATCCTGGCTGACCATGAGCGTCCAGATCGGCTTCGTGGTGGGCGCGTTGCTGAGCGCGCTCTTGAATCTGGCCGACCGATTGCCCGCGCAGAAGCTCTTTGCCGCCAGCGCCCTGGTCGGCGCGCTCTGCAATGCGGCCATCGCCTGGTTTCCTGTGGGCGTCGGCGCGGCATTGATGCTCCGTTTCTTGACCGGCGTCACGTTGGCGGCGTCTATCCGCCGGGCATGAAGCTAATGGCAACCTGGACCAAGCGCGACCGCGGGCTGGGGATCGGCCTGCTGGTCGGAGCGCTGACCGTGGGTTCCGCACTGCCCCATTTGCTCAATGCAGTCGCGCTCTTCGGCGTGGGCAGTGGCATACCGCCCTGGCAACAGGTACTCTGGCTGGCTTCTGGATTTGCCCTGCTGGCCGCCGGAATCGCCGCCTGGCTGGTCAGATCAGGCCCCTACCTGACCAAAGCCGCGCCCTTCGACTGGCGCTATGCGGGTCGTGCGCTGGCGGACAAACCGGTGCGCTTGGCCAATTTTGGTTATCTCGGCCACATGTGGGAGTTGTACGCGATGTGGGCGTGGGCGCCGATCTTTCTGCTTGCCGTTTACCAGCAGGCAGGTTGGAGCGAGACAAGCGCGCGACTGGCCGGATTTTTCGTCATTGCAATCGGGGGGGTGGGCAGCGTGGTGGCGGGTCGGTTTGCAGACCGCATGGGGCGCACAAGGGTCGCATCGGCCAGCCTGCTGGTTTCGGGCAGCGCCGCACTGGTGATCGGCTTTTTCTTCGACATGCCGGCGGTCGCGACCGTCATCGCGTTGATCTGGGGATTTGCGGTCGTGGCGGATAGCGCCCAATTCAGCACGGCGGTCAGCGAGCTGAGCGACCCTCGTTACATCGGCACAGCGCTGACGCTCCAGACCAGCATGGGCTTTCTGTTGACGCTATTCACCATCCGCCTGGTGCCGCCCATGGTCGAGAACTTCGGCTGGACGTGGGCGTTTCCAATCCTGGCGGTGGGTCCAATCTTTGGGGTGTGGAGTATGCGGCGTTTGCGACAGCAGCCAGAGGCAACCAAGATGGCGTCGGGCCACAGGTAGGGGCGAAAGATCTTTCGCCTCTACTGTGCTCGCAACCGTGTGATGACCTCGATCAGCGCGCGTTCGTCGCCCACGTTGCCGGGGAAAACGATGTAGGCCAACCCGGGGTGCAGGCTCTCGTCGCCAGCGCGCCAGACAGGGACGCCGGGCAAGATCTGCCCCAGCACCCAGCCCCGCTTGATGCCAAGTCCTTTTGTCGCCACGTCGCTGGAGGTGATGCCTCCTTTGGCGACAGATAGCCCGGTCGCGAGCGGATGCCGGCCACGATCTCCACCAGGCTGTCGGAGACGCGCTGCCCAATCGCCAGACTTCTCTCTGCGTCGTCCACGCTCACCAGCTTGCGACTTGTATAGACGACTACATCCTCCGCCGCGGTGCAATGCATCCTCTGCGTCTTGAATGGCGGCTGCAATCTCGGCTGACCGACTTTGGTCGTCCAGTAGCCGACTGACATCCACTTCGCACCGCGCGATCTCGGTCTCCAGCAACGCGTTCACCTGGCTGGTGGTCTTGGGCACATAGATCCCACGACAATAAGGGCGCCCCGGCCCGGTTCGACGCCCATCTCGGCTGGCGTCAGCAGCGGGCGCGGTTCCAACCCAGCCCGCACTTGCACGAACGATGCCGCGGTGCGATAGACAAAACTGCTTGCGCTGGCTTCCGCCGCCAACAGACCGCTGACAAATACCTCCATGTCGCGCATACTGGCGGCATTGACCACGCAAACCGCGCCGCGTCGCAAGCCGACCAATCGATCAGTCACCTTTTGCGGACCACCTACTCGGATGTCGTGCAGCGAGATCGACGCAACTGTATCGGCAGCAATCTGCCCGCCGCTCTTCTCGGACACCCAGTCGCGCAGGTTGGAGGCGCGAAAGCCAAAGGCCGCATCCCGCGCAAAGGGCGTCTGGCCGGCGGGCACCAGCGAATCGCCTTCCGCCACATAGTGAACGTCGTGGATGGTCAACCGTCCCCCCTCCAGGAAAAAGGGAATGATCAACGTCGCATCCACCGCCTGGCCCAATGCGCCGACCAGCGCATCCACTTCGCCAGGGTAATGGCCGCGCAGCGTCGAATCGCTGCGGCTGACGACGGCAAAGCCGCGGCCCGTCTGACTGCTGGCGGCCCAGCAAGTTGGCCGCGATCTCCGCGTTCAATGCTTGGGCCGCGGGCAAAGGCAAGCTGCGCGAATTGGTGAGGATGAAGAAGGTCGCGCAACCGCTGGCCAATTCTGCGGCCAACGCATCTACCGTCCATTCGGTCAGCACAGGCAGGTCGTAGACCGTTTGCGTGCCTGTGGGGTCATCATCCAGAACGACAAGCGTCTTGCTGCCGGTCGCCAACTGGCGCCGAATCTCCGGCAACAGGCTGGATGGCCACTCTGCCGGCAGGCTTTGCAGCGTGGCTTGTTTGTCGAGAATGGACACAGACATGGATCTCTCCCGGTTCGTTTGTATAGGAGGTTTGCATAGGAGCTTGTGTTAGGTCGGTCTGATTCGTGGTGCGCGCTGCGTACATGGGTTCACGCACCATGCAATACACACCAGGCAATACGCGCTACGAGTGTGTGGCCGAATCTCCGCCGTCGGGTACTAGCTGTTTGGCCAGTTCACCATGGGCAAACCCGTCTCGGCCTCGATTGCCAGCAGCCGGTTGTATTTGGCCAGCCGTTCAGACTGTGTGATCGAGCCGACTTTGATCTGGTTGCCGGCCCAGCCCACCGAGAGGTCGGCCAGCCAGTCGTCCTCGGTCTCGCCGCTGCGTGCGCTGACGGTGACCGCCCAGCCCGCCGCGCGCGCCAGCCGATAGGCGTCGGCGGCCTCGCTCAGCGTGCCGATCTGGTTAACTTTGAGCAGCAGCGCGTTGG
>JAAUPU010000502.1 GCA_012032975.1 Caldilineaceae bacterium
CACGATCTCCCCGGTTGTTTCCGTTGGGACGGGCAACCCATCCTCGTCGAGCAAGCGCACCTCGCTGCCCTCCAGCGAAAAGCCGGTGGGCAATCGGTCGAATGCTGCGGCTGTATCGGGCGTCGCGTAGAAGACGCAGGCGGAATGGGTTTCGGTTGCGCCAAACGAGTTACAGAAGACACATTCCGGCGAGAAAAAGGGCGAGCGGCCTGAATATCGTCGCCCGTGGGCGGTTCACCGTTGACAATGACCAGACGCAGCTGGGGATATGAGACGCCAGCGGCGGTGTTGCGCAGCAGTTGGCGGAACGCGGTCGCGGTCGAGCGCAGGACCGTCACCTCGGCAGCTTGCAGGAGTTCGGCCATCCGCAGCATTCCATATCGTTCGAGATCCGCGCTGACGTAGGCCCCGCCCACCAGCGACATGACCATCGCGTCCGGCGTATCCGCGCCAAACTTGGTGAGCCGATCCAGGTGACAGAGTGAGCCAGTCTCGATATGCGCGTGGACCTTAAAAAGTAAGTCTCGGCTGGCATTCACCACGCCCTTGGGACGGCCTGTGGAGCCAGACGTGTAGCGAATGTGGATGGGGGTATCGGGCGCGATGGTCAAGGAGACCGCCTCGTCGGTTCCCTGCGCGCTGGCTTCTTCGAGCAAAAGTAACCGGCCGCGCGACCCAAGTTGCAAGGTCTGGATCGATGGCAAAGACGCTGCATCGACAACAATCAACGGGTCGTCCAGTTCTTCCAGGATCATCGCCACGCGCGCTGGTGGGCTATTGGGCAAAATGGGCACATACGCCTTGTTGGCTTTGGTGATGCCGTAGAGCGCGATCAGGTGCGACACGCCGCCGCGCACGATCATCGCGACCGGCTCCCACGCGGCCCCGCGTAGGTTCAGAATGGCGCGCGCAGCCGATTGGAAGCCGCATCGAGTTGGGAATAGGTCAGCTTGTGATCCCCATTTTCGACTGCGATTCGATCCCCGTAACGCGCCACGACCTTGGCAAAACGTTCCGGGCAGAGAATCCTCGAAGTCGGCAAATGTGAAGTCGGCGATGATCCCGCTGGGGTGTCGAGACTGTATGCGCAGCGCTCGCTGGGAGTCGATTCCGGTCGAGGTTGGGTGGGTTGGTATGTTCATATTTGTCGTCCTTCAAGGCCCGAGGGTCTCTCCGCTGGCCGTTTCTACTCAAGAAGCCGAATGGGTCAGATTATAGACTGTGGCGAGTGCTCGACCAAACGGCCAGGCAAGTGCTGGAATAGCGGACGCCGTCCGATTCTTGGCAAAAGTGTGCCGAACTTACCATGTGCGCGGCGGGAATGATAAAATAAGTGACCGGAAGCAATGCCTACCCGAATCGCACCCAGAATTGTAGGAAGGAACTACACATGTCTAGCCTGCGCGTCACTGTTTGGAACGAATTTCGCCACGAAAAAAGCCACGAAAATGTACGCCGCGTCTATCCAGATGGCATCCACAACGCCATCGCCGAGGGGCTGCGTCTGCATGGCATCGACGCGGTGCGCACGGCAACGCTCGACGAGCCAGAGAATGGATTGAGCGAGGACGTCCTGGCCGAGACCGATGTGTTGACCTGGTGGGGACATATGGCCCACAAGGATGTGGAGGATGCCACCGTCGATCGCGTCCAGCGGCGTGTGCTCGAAGGGATGGGGCTGATCGTGCTCCATTCGGGCCACCATTCGAAGATTTTCAAGCGACTGATGGGCACCTCGTGCAGCCTGCGCTGGCGCGAGGCCGACGAGAACGAACGCATTTGGGTCGTCAGCCCCGGTCATCCTATCGCGCAGGGGCTGGGACCATACGTGGACATCGAAGCCTGCGAAATGTATGGTGAACACTTCGACATTCCCGAGCCAGACAACCTGGTCTTTGTCAGTTGGTTCAAGGGTGGTGAAGTCTTCCGCAGCGGCTGCTGTTATCATCGTGGTCATGGCAAAGTCTTCTACTTCCGCCCCGGCCATGAAGTCTATCCGATCTACTACCGCGAGGACGTGCGCCAGATCTTGGCCAACGCGGTGCGCTGGGCCGCGCCGGTGCAGAGCTTTGCCTTTCCCTATGGCGGCGGTCGCGCGCTCAACATCAAGGAGCCGTTGGAATCGCTGGACTGACAGATTTCTAGCCAGTCGTTTGTTTCCAACCGAGACAACGGGAGAAGACCGATTCTATGCCAGCCAAACCGCGCGTACTCGTGCTGCCGCCCCCTTCGCTCTATCGCCAGCTTTTCGTCGACGAAACCGATCGCGCATTGCGCGAATTTGCCGAGGTGACCTTCAACGAAGAGGAGCGCAACTGGACCGCGTCCGAACTCGCGGCCAGAATCCCCGGCTACGACGCAGTGATCACAGGCTGGGGATCGCCTGTCTTCGATGAGGAAATCCTGGCCGCGGCGACCGGCTGCGGCTGATCGCCCACTCGGCCGGCAGCATCAAGAAGCTGTTGCCGCCGCCGGTCTTCGCCCGCCACATCGCGGTGACCCATGCGGCCGGGCGCAATCGCGCCGGCGGTCGCCGAGATGACGTTGCTGCTCATCCTGCTCTGTCTGCGCCAGGTGCATCGGCTGGACCGGCAATTGAAGGCTGGCGAAGCGTGGCACGCGGTCAAGCCTGAGCCGATGGGGCAGGAGCTGGCCGGGCGGCGCGTGGGTGTGGTCGGCGCGGGCTACACTGGACGGTGTGTCATCGGCCTGCTGACCGCGCTCAACGCCGAGGTCTGGGTCCACGATCCCTATCTGTCGCCGGCGCGGGCTGCCGAACTGGGTGTGCGCAAGGCCGGGCTGGATGAGCTTTTTGCTCAATGTCCGGTGGTCACCATGCAGGCGCCGCCTACCGAGGAGACTCGCCACATGGTCGGCGCGGCGCAATTGCGTCTGTTGCAGGATGGCGCGATCTTTGTCAACACGGCCCGCTCGCTTCTGGTCGACAGGATGCGCTGCTGGCCGAACTGCGCACCGGGCGTTTCCAGGCGGCGCTGGATGTCTTCGACCAGGAGCCGCTGCCGGTGGATAGCCCGTTCCGCCGACTGGAGAATGTGGTCATCACGCCGCATGTGGCCGGTGCATCGCAGCAGGCGCGCCTGCGCCAGGGCCAGCTGATCGTCGAGGAGATCAGGTCGTTCTTTGCAGACGAGGCCCTGCGCTTCGAGGTGACCGCGCAAATGCTCGATACAATGGCATAGCTAAGGCCACAGCAGGAAAATAAGTGCCCACCAAGTGGCACGAAGGTACACGAAGCACAGGTCAAGAGTTCGTGCTTCTTCGTGGACCTTCGTGGATGCTTTTTATTTTGGATTCGTCTAAATGGATATTTGCACTGGAGGCGACAAGTGGGTGAACTCTTGACATTGCGGTTGCGCCGCGGCGAATTGGTGCGTAATGCGGCTGGTCACGCCGAATGGCAGACCCTGCACACGGCCAAGTCCGTTCCGCCCGACAGGACCACCATCATCATCTGTGACATGTGGGACAACCACTGGAGCCGCGGTGCGGTGGTGCGCGAAGAGGCCATGTTGCCGCGCATGATCGCAGTCTTGACGGCAGCGCGGGCCAAGGGCGTTCACATCATCCATGCGCCATCCGAAACAATGGCGTTCTATGCAGATGAACCCGCCCGCCAGCGCATGCTCAATATCCCGCAGGTCGAACCGCCGCCCGACAGGGACCATGCGGTTCCCCCGCTGCCTATCGATGCCAGCGACCACGGCTCAGACACGGGTGAACCTGAGAGTTACAAAGCGTGGTCGCGCCAACATCCGGCCATCGAGATCGACCAGAGCCGCGACCTGATTTCAGACAACGGACGGGAAATCTACAGCTATCTGGCGGCGAGGCAGATCGAGCAGCTCTTGATCATGGGTGTGCATACCAACATGTGCATACTCAACCGGTTCGTTTGCCATCAAAACAGATGGTCAAGTGGG
>JAAUPU010000503.1 GCA_012032975.1 Caldilineaceae bacterium
AGCGTCAGATAGACAACGGCCGCCAATCAGCAAGAATTCGACCGCGCGAAAGGTACGCGTGATCGCGGTCTGCGTGCTCTGAAAAACTCCGGCACCGCCACGAACGCCGCCAGCGACGTGTTCTTCATGTTGTGGATCAGCCGGGTGGAGATGGCCGGGAAAGCGATGCGCAGCCCCTCTGGCAGCAAGATCTGCCAATAGGCATCGCGGCGTGTGGCGCCCAGCGAACGGGCCGCGTCCACATGTTCCTGCGGGATCGCGCCGACGCCCGCGCGAAAGAGTTCGGCGATATACGCGCCGGTGTTCATGCTCAGCGCGAGGATGGCCGCCAGCGCATAGTAGGCCAGCGGTATCCCGCTCCACGCGCCCAGTTGGTCCATGATGGGGTTGTTGAAAAAGAGCGCGGTGCGGGTCTGGATCGGAAAGAGGTTGGGCAGGGCAAACGCGTAGAAGATGATCAAGACCAATGCGGGTACGTTGCGATGAATCTCCACATAGACCGCGCCGACGCTGCGCCAGAAGGGCCGATGAGAGAGACGCAGGGTGGCGGCGGCCACACCGAGAAGCAACGCCAGCACCGAGGTAATGGCAGTCAGCGCAACGGTGACAAGGATGCCCATCGCCAGCAGTCGCACGGCTTCTGGGGTGAGCCAACTAGAGCCTGTGAGCCAGCTAAAGCCGGTGAGCCAGCTAACGTTCATCGGTGGGCGACAACGATCATGGTGGGGCTGGAGTGTAGGAGAGGGGCGCCTGCGTAATCTGCATAAAATGCGTTCAACCCAAAACCATGTGCAGCCAACAGACGCTCGACTTCAGGTCGGCTAAAGAGGCGATAACGCAAGAGGAAATCGCGGCGATTGTCGCCATCCACCACCTCAAATCGTTCGCTCATCGTGTTGGAGGATGGGTCGAATTCACGGTTCACCTCGGTGTAGCGGTCGTCCCCGCCAAAGCGCTCGTGGCGCTTCAACGTCTCCACGGCAACGGCGCGCTGCGGCAACTCGACGATCAGCCGGCCGCCGGGAAGCAGCGCGGCAAAAATGTTGCCCAGCAACGCGGAATTTTCGCCGGTTGCCGAAATCTGACCGAGGGTGGTAAAGAGGCAGATGGCCGCGGCATATCGATTGGCCGCGGCAAACGTTTCGCCTGATACGCTCTGGAACTCCACGGAGACGCCAGCAGCTTTGGCCCGTTCATGGGCCGCGGCCACCATCGCTGGCGCCGGGTCAATGGCTGTCACCGCGAAACCGCGGCGAGCCAGCTCGATGCTGTGGCGTCCAAACCCGCAGCCCACATCCAGGATCCGTGCGCGGTCTGGCAACTGCAACCGGGTGATCACAAAGTCAACCTCGGCCGCGGTGCGTTCGGGCGTCAAGAGGGGATGGTGTAGATAAGGAGAACCAGTTTCAAAGAAGTTCGGGCGGTCGGGTAGCAATTGTTGCAAGACCATTCAATGGTAGGGACGGCGTGGCAAATCGCGCAGGATATCTTCGGGCCTATTCAGCCGGTGGTGCATGCAGATCCCCACTCACGGTGGGGAGATACGCGTTGCGCTTGCTTCAGAGCGAGTCGCGCACATCCAGCATGGGCAGATCCTGGCGTTTCAGGTCGTTCAGCGCCTCAAAGGGCAGGAGTGCGTCGGCTTCGTCGGCTGCCGCGGCCCAAGAGTCGATCCACTCGCGGCTCAGACCATCCACATCGTCCACGACGCGCAGTCGGTCAAACCGATAGCTCTCCTTGAGCATCTTCATCTCCGCGGCTACGTTCGCTGGCGAACGCTGACGGAAGTCGTTGCCATGCACCGCGTCGCGGCACCACTGGCAGCCATACGGACAGCCGCGCGACATTGAGATGGTCATAGACGAATAGCCGTTCAACTCCGTCCAGGTTTCCAGATATTTGTCCATGTCGATCAGATCACGGGCGGGCAGGGGCAGTTCATCCAGATTCTGGATGGGTGGCCGCGGTTGGTTGACCACTGGATTGCCTTCGCGATCCCGATATGCAATCCCCCACTCAGCGGCCAAAGAAGCATCGATCAGTTTGCCGGCGTCGCACAGATCGAGCAGCGCAGCAAGCGTCTGCTCCCCCTCGTGGTGGACGACCACATCAACCTGTTCGTAGCGGAGGAAAGCACGTGGGTCGCGGGTTGGCTCCGGTCCACCGACCATCACATAGACGCCGGCCGACTTGGCCATTTCAGCCAGGCGCATCGCGGTTTCGACTGTCGTCTGCAAGACCGAGATTCCGACCATGTCCGCGCTTTCCGCGGCCAGCGCCTTTTCAAATGCGCTTTCATCGGCCTCGAACGTGCCGTCAAAAACGGCGACTTGGTGACCTCGCTCGCGCACATACGCGGCCAGATAGAGCAGGCCGAGCGGGAAGTATGGACTGCTCGACGCGGCCTCATTTGGACTTTGGCTTAAGAAGAGTGGATGGCAGAGCAATATCTTGGCCATGGGTTCGGTCTGGTCTCCATCAGTCTCTCGAACGCGAATCATGTAGGCTGCCTACTGGACTGGGTGTAGTATAGCCGGTAGACTAGGGCAAGTACCGTAAGATCGACAACGCTTTGGCCCGAGGACGCAGCGCGCATCCGGCCAGGCTCTCGAACGCATCTTGGTCATCGACATTTTTCATCAGACGCCTGGCCAGCGGTTTGAGAAACCAACAAGAAGTGCGATGGCCCAGATCGGAAAAGAAACCTTGATGCCAAGACGCGGAGACGCAAAGAATAGGAGTGAGCCTTCGGAACCGCTGGGCGCTTTGACGCGCCTTCGCGTCTTGACGCCAGACGAGGGAGGCCGGTCTCTCGTTGACCATAGGAAGCTCAGGAACTGGAAGTTTACGCGCCGGTTGGTGATGGTCATTTTGCTTGTGAGCCTCTTGGCAACGGGATGCGCAGCGCCCGATCTCGACCGGACGCGCGTCCGCGAGTTGAGCGCGGCGGTCTACTTCGATAAGGTCTGGGGCGCATGGCAGGCGACTATGGTCGCGAACCACACCGGGTTGCTCCACGAAGGGCGCTATTTGGAAGCGCCCAGCCCGGCCGATTCGCTGGAACTGGCTCTGCTGGACCAATGGTCGACCGATGACGACACGGCCGTCGAATGGGTCGATCTACACATTTTGGAGAGCCACGGGTTGGAGCCAACCTACAGCCAGATTCGCGACGAGTGGGTGGATCACCTCAATCACGACATCTGGGTCTCTACCTTGCGAGCGCGTGACATCGATGGACGAGGGGTCTGTTGCCACCGGAGACGGGCAGCGCCGAACGCAACCCCGACGGAGTCTGGTCCATTGACGCCCAGTTACAGACCGAATTGTTTGGGCTGATCGCACCGGGAATGCCAGACGAAGCAAGCCGCCGGGCCGCCTATTTTGCGCGTGTCACCAACAGCGGGCTGGCGGTGGAGGTCAGCGCGTTCTATGCCGCGCTCTATGCGCAGGCATACTTCGACAGCGATCTAGATTCGCTGCTGCGCAACGCCCAAGCCCGCTTCCCATCCGATTCCCAGCTTTACGAGATCGTGGAGACGGTCTTCAACTGGCACGCACTCAATCCCGACGACTGGCGAGTCAGCAGGGCCTTGATTCGTGAACGATACGACGACGACCCGATGTGGTGGGCGGCAAAGGTCAATTTCGCCAGCACCCTCATGGCGCTGCTCTACGGTGAAGGCGATCTGCTGCAGACCATGACCCTCGCCGGCTTGGCCGGTTGGGACGCAGACAACAACATGACAACCGCCGCCACCACGAAAAGCGGTCGGGGCGTAGATGCCGGCCGCCTGGGAGATGCCGCTGTCGGTGCGGGCGCCGAGGACGTTGACGGTCTCGCGATTCGAGCCGAGGGCGACCTTGCCGAGCATCTCGATGAAGTAGCACTGGTTGCGAATGGTGACGCGGGCACCGAGCTCGCCGCCGAGGAAGACGTT
>JAAUPU010000504.1 GCA_012032975.1 Caldilineaceae bacterium
AGCTTGCCATCGACCCAGATCTGTCCGGCGGTCGTCGGTCGCAGCCCGCAGATGACCTCGGCCAGCTCACGCTGTCCGTTGCCGGCCACACCGGCCACACCGACAATCTCGCCGGCGCGAACCTCCAATGAGAGCTGGCGCAACGCCGGCAAGGCCTTGTCGTCCAGCGCCTCGACTTCCTTCAAGCGCAGGCGCGCTTCGCCAACCTGGGCGGGTGGCTTGTCCACGTGAAAAAGCACTTCACGACCGACCATCAGGCTGGCGCAGTCTGCTTTGGTCATGTCGGCCGCATCCATCGTGGCAATGCTTCGGCCATCGCGGAGAACAGTGATCCGGTCGGCGATGGAGAGCACCTCGTCCAGCTTGTGGCTGATAAAGATGATGGTCTTGCCGGCGGCGGTCATGTTGCGTAGAGTCTCGAAAAAGCCCTCCGTCTCCTGCGGGGTCAACACGGCGGTCGGCTCATCGAGGATCAGGATCTCCGCGCCGCGATAGAGCATCTTGATGATCTCGACCCGCTGTTGCTCGCCCACCGACAGTTGCCAGACCTTGGCGCCGGGGTCAACCGGGAGATGGTATTGCTGCCCGATGCGCTGCACTTCGGCCTCGATGGCAGCCGTCTTCAAGACGAAGCCCACATCTGGGAGTCCGAGGATCACATTTTCGGCCACCGATTGTGATGGCGACCAGCATGAAGTGTTGATGGACCATGCCGATGCCCACCTCGATGGCCCCACGCGGCGAATGAAAATGATGCTGCACACCCCGCACAAAAATCTGCCCCTCGTCGGGATGATAGAGACCAGAGAGGATGTTCATCAAGGTCGATTTGCCCGCGCCATTTTCGCCCAACAGCGCGTGGACTTCGCCCTGCAACGCAGAAAAGGAGACCTGATCGTTGGCGACCACGCCGGGAAAACGCTTGGTGATGTCGCGCATCTCGAACGCGGGAATGGGCGCAGCAGTCATCGGGTCAACCGTTCCTTGACGCTTGGCAACTTCAATTTGATCGTGACAGAGGGAAAGCGCCGGGCGAAAATCACACGGGTTCCGCCCGGCGCAGAGGTAAGGCGAATCCAAAATATAAAGGCATCCACGAAGTCACGCGAAGAACGAGGTCAAGTCTTGGTGTTCCGTGGCGCCCTTCGTAGAGAGTGATTTTCCTGCTACGGCCCAAGCGACTTGGCGCGTGGGGCGCGTAAGGTTTACCATTTCGCGCCCCACGCCCTACCCATCGGCCTGATTATTGGGGAATCTCGGCGTCGGGCACAATGCCTTCAGCCAGCCAGGACATGCAGATGGTGCATCCTTCCCGGTCGAGCATCGCGCCCAATTCGGCGTCAATCCCCTCCAGGTCAGATTGGGTCAGCGCGACGCCGGCCGGGATGACCTCTTCGCCTTGGTTGTTGTTGATGGGGCCGGTGAAGACATCAAACCGGGTGAATTCGCCCGCTACCATCTGGTCGAGCAGGGCGCGCACATCGGCGATCACCTCTTCCGGGACGCCGGGCGCAGGCTCTTGGCCCTCCATAAAGCCAAGCAAGCCGAGGCCGCCGCTATCCACGTCGAAGTAGATGTCGTCCGGCGCAAACGAGTCATCCATCATCGACTCGATCAGGCTGACGTATTGTGGACCCCAGTTCCAGTAGGGCGTGGTCAGACAATGTTCCGGATCCACGTCACAGGCGTTGCGGCTGTCGTAGCCCACGCCATACAGACCACGCTCGCCGGCGACCTGCACTGGCCCGGTTGTGTCCGCGCCTGTGATCACCACACCGGCGCCGGCCTCGATCAGCGACTCAGCCGCCTCACGCTCCAGGTTCGGGTCGAACCAGGTGAAGATCCAGCGTATGTCCATCTCGCATTCTGGGCAGGTCTGCAACATACCCAGCGATGCCGCATTGGCGTGACGGATCACCTCTGGAATCGGAAACGGCGCGATATAGCCCACCCGATTGCTGCCATCGGCAGCCGCGCGTGCGCCGGCGATCATGCCCACGAGATACTTCATGCTCTCCATCGCGCCAAAGAGATTGGCGAAGTTGGCCTCATTTTTTCTTGAAACCGGAGACATGCACGACGTCAACATCGGGGAATTCCTCGGCCACACTCTCGGATGGATCCATAAAGCCGAACGAGGTCGTAAAAATGGCATCGAACCCTTTGCGCGCCAGGCTGCGAATTACCCGCTCGGCGTCGGCGCCCTCGGGCACGCTTTCCAGGTACGCAGTATGCACTGCGTCGCCCAGTTGCTCTTCGACGTACAGACGACCCTCGTTGTGGGCATAGGTCCAGCCGCCATCGCCGATGGGTCCGACATAGACGAAGGCGACATTAAACTTGCCATCCTCGATCTCTGGAATCTGCACGACGCCCGCTTCAGCCGGGGCGGCTTCTTGCGCTCCAGCGTCAGCGCCTGCATCCGCTGCTGCATCACCAGCTGGTGCTGCGGCCGGCGCACAGGCCGCCAGCATCAGCGCGACGATCAAGAACAAGCTCCAACTGAAGAACATGCGCTTCCAGGTGTTCATCTGTACGTTTTTTCTCCTCGTCTATAGACAACGAATCGTTGCCGCTGCCCCAAAACCGGCGCTTGCGGATGTTGCGACTATAGACCAGCAAGCTCCAGAAGTCAATGGGGCAAGGTGCCAAGATTTAATGTCGGTTCTGCACAAGCTGGAATGCTGTTTCCTGGCTCTATTTGGGCGCATTCAGAATGAGGGGCGGCGCCAACATCTCCAGTTCCGGTCCAGCGTACATGGCGACAAGGACGGTGGTGGCGACGCTGTTGGGCGATAGCTTGACCGTGTGGCGATCAACCAGCGTCTCGCCCGGCTTCCAGAGCGTGGTCGGATAGTAGATTCCACCCGGGGGTCGATCATCCTGGCCGATCTTGTCGCCCTGCGCATCGAAGAGCTGGATAGTCGTTGTGTAGTCCGCGGACAACGGCGCATCCACTTGCCAGTGGAGCGCGAGATTCACGTCGTCTGCCGTTGCGTCCCAGTCCATTCCCACCAGTTTTAGCGATCCGTATGGCTCGCTATGGGTCACCTGGGGCCCGTCCGCCGCGGCCAATCCGACCACCTCGACCAGCGGGAACGAGGCTGGTGTCAGGGCGAACTTGGCCTCCAACCCAGGCATTTCCTTGACCAACCGGACCGGCTGTTGGCTGCCGTCCACGGCAGAGGGGGCAAGCGCACTCTCGACCGTCGCTCCGATATCGGCGAAGGCTGCGTCCGCACGCAGGCCGGGAAACAGTCCGACCATCCCCTGGCCGCGCCCTTCGACTGCCTGCAGGTAAAAAGCGGCACGACCTCGTTGCGGTCGTTGCTGATCAGCACGGCGTTTTCGGGCGGGTTGGCGGCCAGGATTGCCTCCCACATCTGCCGGGCGTCGTCGTTGCTGGATTGGTCGACATTGGGCAGAAACAAGAGCAGTTGGCGCGTCAGTGTCAACGCCAGCAAGAGCAGAATTGCCGCCGACATGACACGGCCGGGAGCCGGTCTGGGGCTGGCTGATCGGCTCCTATGTCGAGGCAGTGCTTCGGGTGGGTAAATTCAGCGCCGAGGCGAAACAGGAGGCTCGCGAGGCGATCCAGCCCCTGATCGACCGCCTTCGCCTGTGTCCAGGGCACCGGCACTTTCGCCCGTTCCGACCTTGCGGCACTGACCGCGAACCTCTTCGAGAAGAGCGATATGCTCCTTGCCGAGTTGCGTGCGCAGCACGCGCCGAAGGCGCTCGCCGAGCAGCAGGCTGAAGCCATGCAACCTTTGTTGTTCGAAGAGTTGCAGGAAGAAGCAAAAGTCCGGTGCAGGAAATTGAGGAACAAATGACGGTGCTCCGTCAGGACGTAGAACGCACCAGAGAGCTACTCACGAAGGAGCGTGACCATCGGCTCAAAGTCGTCCTGCCAAAACGCTTCAAGCTCATCGAAGGCGCTC
>JAAUPU010000505.1 GCA_012032975.1 Caldilineaceae bacterium
GCGCGGCCGAGGAGGAGGGCAGGCTGTCCAGCAGCTTGCGGGTGTAGGGGTGGCTGGGGCGATCGAAGAAGCCATCGACGGGCGCTTCCTCGACCTCCTGGCCGGCATACATCACGGTGATTCGGTCGCAGATTTCATAGGCCGCGCCAAGGTCGTGGGTGGTGAACAGCACGGCACCCCGCGGTCGCGCGCCAGCCCCTTCAGCAGTTTCAGGATCTGCGCCTGCACCGTGACATCCAGCGCGGTGGTGGGTTCGTCGGCGATGATCAGACGCGGATTACAGGCCAGTGCCATGGCGATCATGACCCGCTGCCGCATGCCGCCGCTCAGCTCGTGGGGATACGCCTCGATGCGGTGCTCGGCATCGGGGATCTCCGACCAGGCGCAGCAGATCGATGGCGGTCGCCCGTGCCGCGCTGCGATCCAGGCGACGGTGATGCCGCACTGCCTCGACGATCTGGGTGCCGACGGTCAGCACCGGATTGAGCGCGGTCATGGGCTCCTGGAAGATCATGGAGATTTCGTTGCCGCGGATGCTGCGGATCATGTCGCCGTCGGGGCTGAGCTGGGTCATGTCCACGAAATTGTCGTTCTCGCGGTGGAAGATGATCTCACCCTCGACGATTTTCCCGGTGCGCTTTGGAAGGAGCCGCAAGATCGAATGGGCTGTGACGCTCTTGCCGCAGCCAGATTCGCCGACCAGCCCCATGGTCTTGCCCGGCTGGATAGACATGGAGACACCGTCGACCGCGCGTACGATGCCGTCCATGGTTGTGAAGTAGGTTTTGAGGCCATTGACTTCGAGCAGAGGCGGCTCGGAAGTCGGGCGCGGATCGGTCATGGGGTAGGATCGAATCTAGCGGCTGTATGGGTCGGCCGCATCGCGCAGGCCGTCTCCCATGAAGTTGAAGGCCAAGACGGTCACCACAATAAAGATGACCGGTATGAAGACCCACGGATAGATGGCAATCGACTGCAAATTCTGGACTTCTTTTAGCAGCACGCCCCAACTGGTGATCGGCGGCTGGAGGCCAAGGCCCAGAAAGCTCAGCGCGGTCTCGGCCAAGATCATGCCTGGCATGGCCAACGTCGCAACGACGATGATGTGGCCCAGCGATGCGGGAACGAGATGCTTGAAGATGATCCGAGGATTGCCGGCCCCCATCAACTGGGCGGCGAGAACAAAATCCTGATTGCGCAACGAGAGCACCTGGCCACGCAACTGGCGCGCAACCAGGTCCAACCGATCAGCGAAAGGATGATCGTGACGGCGAAGTAGACGCGCATGGGCGGCCAGGAGGCAGGAATCGCGGCGGAGAGCGCCATCCAGAGCGGGATGGCCGGGAAGGAGCGGATCAACTCGATGGTGCGCTGGATGATCTCATCCACGGCGCCGCCGAAGAAGCCAGAAACCACGCCTAGCACCGTGCCCAGGATCAGGCTGAGCGCCACACCGACCAGACCAATGGTCAACGAAACCTGGCTGCCCTTGACAATGCGCGTAAACATATCGCGCCCTTGTCGATCCGTGCCCAGAATATTGACGACGCCACCCTCCGCCCCAAAAAGATGCACATCCAACTCGAAGAGACCGAACAGTTCGTAGGGCTCGCCCTCGATGAAAAATTTGATGGGATATTGCACGTCGTAGTCGGGTTCGGATATACGCTCCAGCGTGTTCAGATCCAAGGTGGTCGTCACACCGTAGACAAAGGGCGCCCAACGCCCCTCGTCAAAAAATAGATCCGTTGCGGCGGCACATAAACGCGGTCGCGAAAGCGGGTGGTCAGCGTATAGGGAGCGATTGGGTCGGCAAAAAGGGCCATCAAATAGAGGAGCAGGATCACCACGCCGCCCGTCACGGCGGCCTTGTTGCGCACAAACTTGCGCCACATCAACTGCCATTGGGAGAGCGAATAGCGCGATTCGTCCTCCTGCCGCGCCTTCGCTACGCCAGCTACGCCAATGTCCTCGATCTCGGCATAGCGCTCCTGCTGCAAGACCACGTCCAGCTCGCGGTAGAGGTCAAACAGTTTCTCGGACTGCTCAGAATAGCTCATTTGTAGACAATTCTCGGGTCAGCCCATGCCAGCGCGATATCGGCCAGCAGGTTGGAAAGCATGAGCAGGAAGGTCATGAAGAGCAAGAAGGTGCCGGCCAAGTACATATCCTGGGTCTGGAGCGAGCGCAGGAAGAGGGGGCCAGTGGTGGGCAGCGACATCACGATCCCAACCAATGCCGACTCTGAGATGATCTTGGGGATCTCCAGCGCCAGCACGCTGATCATGGGGTTGATCGCGACGCGCACACCATATTTGTTGACAACCGAACTCTCTTTCAGTCCTTTGGCGCGCGCCGTTGTGATGTACTGTTGGCTCATCACATCCAACATGCTGCTGCGCATGATCCGCTGCATCTGGGCCGTGCTGGAAAGGGCAAGGATCACCGCGGCGGGCCAGAAGTGGTTCCACATATCGACCAGCTTCTCCCAGCTCATTGGCTGGCCTGAATATTCCGAAGCCATCACGCCGCCTACATCGATCCCCAGGACGAGCGCGCCGAGGAACATCCAGAACAATGCGAGTAAAATCCGGGCAGCGAGAGACCCAAAAACCGATCAGCGAGAAAAAATTGTCGCCCACCGAATATTGGTGGGTGGCTGAATAGATGCCAACGGGAATCGCATAGCTGACCGTCAACAAAAGGGAAAAGGCGCCAAGGATGACCGTATAAAACAGCCGGTCACGCACCAAAGGCCAAACCGGTGAATTCCAGGCCAACGACCAGCCAAAGTCTCCTTCTGGCCACCCCTGAACCCAACGCAAGTACTGGATATGCACCGGCTTGTCCAGGCCATACCGTTCGCGCAAGATCTCAAAGGTACGCGAATCCTGCGCGCCGCCATTGGCAGCGATCTCTGCTTCCATGGTGTCGAAAAAGTCGCCGGGCGGCAACTGGATAATAAAAAATGTAATGATCGAGACAAGCAAGAGCAGCGGGATCATGATCAAGAGCCGCCGCAAGATGAAGGCCAGCATGGACCTGTTGTCCTGTAGATGGTCTAGCGGAAGGTTTGAGGATACGAAATGACTGAATGATGGGATGACAGGATGAACGGAATGTTCACCCTGTCACCTTCGCACCCAGTCATCTTGTCAAAAGCTATTCTTCGTCCTCGAAGTAATATGTCGCGGGATTCTGGTTGCCCGGCGACATGGCAATCCAGGAAGCAGTGTAATCTGGCGTTGCCCAGACGTTCTTCATGTTGTTCTTGACCACAACGGGTCCAGGCATTCTGCCGACCACATTGATGGCCCACATGTTCTCGGTGGCGTTGCGGACCAATTCCTTGCCCAATTCGGCCTGTGCCTCGGAATCAGCCGTCTTGAGGATCTGGCTGTAGATCTCCTGCCCTTCCTTGATGTAATCGGGCGGTTCCTCGCCAGATGTCCCACCGGTCTGATACCAGATGCCATATTGTGGACCCCAAAAGGATTTCTCGTTGAAGGCCAACAGATTGTCAGGGTTCATGAGCGGGAAGATGCTGCCCGTGCCCCACACATTGATCATCACCTGGTTGCCAATGGCCCGCGGCCAGTAAAGGTCGCGATTCATGGACTTGAGCGTGGTGGCGAGGCCGACGTCGTTGAGCTGCTCGACGATCAGTTCCATCGCGTCCAGGTTGGCGCCAGACGACTCGGTCTCGATGATCAGGTTGACATCCGTGCCGTCGGCAAAGTCGTAGAAGCCGTCGCTGCCCATGACCAGACCAACGCTCTCCTCCAGCAACCGCTTGGCGCCTTCGGGATCATATTCGGCCATGAAGTCCGCCATCTCGGGCACATACCACGTCGTTGCCGAACCCACCGACTGATTGGTCGTGGTGCCCTGACCCAAATAGACGATGTCGTTGATCAGGTCGCGGTCGAGGGAGA
>JAAUPU010000506.1 GCA_012032975.1 Caldilineaceae bacterium
GGGATCTGCGGGAACAACCGGGCTTTGTACTCGACTGGGATTGGGGAAGCGCACGCGTCTTGGCGGCTGGTTCTGGACCAGTGAAGAATATCCAGAAGAAGGGGAGCAGCATCACGCGTTGGCGGGCAAGAAGGCCGAAGTTACTCAGCGAAACCAGGGCAAAGATCATCACCATCGTGTACAGCGCCGCGTAGCTGAGCATCGGATTCGACCGAATTTGCTTGACGTTCTGCCAGAAGACGCGCCTGCGCGACCAGTAGATGATCACCCACAACAGGGTTTCCAGCGAGGTCAGCAGAATTGCGGTGCTGTTTGCCTCCCACGGAAATGGACGGAACAATACCGTGACTGTGCCGGCGATTGGACCCATCGGTGTGAAGAAGTCGATGGGTTGATAGCGCGAGCCACCCTGGAACGTGGATTCTTGTTGACCGGCCACGAAATCCTGAATTTCGGTTATCGACAACTCGTCTGCCTGGATGTAATTCAACCCGCCCTGCAGAAGAAAGAAACCCGCGGCAAAGATAAAGGCAGCGCCCAACATCAGCGAAAAAACGGACTTTTTGCCGCGCAGGGAGTGCAACATATAGGAGCCGCCCATTGCCACTGCGATAAAGACTGCGATATGTGGGCGAATGTAATAGGCAAGCGACAGGCTCACCAATATCGATATCAGACCGCTATTCCGATGCTGGATCATGAAGACTGCCCAGCCATAGGTCGCCAGACCACTGGCGAACAGGAGCCACGCATCTTTTCCGAGGCTAGAGGGCCAGAAGAGGATGGAGGGCATAAAGAAGATCAGCAGCAAATAGGCGCCGTGGGTCTGGTTTGGCCAGACGATGCAGACCGCCCGGTAGAAGAACACAGAACCGGCAAAGGCCATGGCGGAAAAGAAGATGAATCCGCCGACCATCGATGGCGGCAAAAAGGTGTACATCAGCGCGGATAGGTGAACTGTGTGCGTGGATCCCGAGCGGCGCCACTGATAGGTGTCCAGAATGGAGAAGTCGAACACACGGAAGTATTGGGCCAGAAATTGACCTTCATGGAAATAACCCGGCGCGTCGGATGCGCCGTTGTAGAGATCGGCCACCATCCAGTAGCGCGCGCCTGCGCCTCCCAGCCGGGCCAAAATGGCCACGGTCAACAGGATGGCCGGAAACATGGGATCCTGCACTTTCAGACCGCGGCGGTAAAGCCAAATCCCAAGCACGGTGAAAACCAGAAAATAGGGCATGACCATCAGCCATTCGGTTGTCGGGGTGACAAGGATGTAGAGTGTCGCGACAAACACAATGCCCCAGAGCATCAGCAGAGAATAGCTGGATAGCTTGGCGTTTCGACCGATATCTGTAGGTACGGGCCTGTTGGTGACAGCCATTTCGAACTGTAGCTCCCCTCTATTTACACAGGATGCCTGGGGCCTGAAGAATACCTGAAGGATATCTGTGCCCTATGACGCCTTTTCTTGGCTAGGGCGTACTATACCACGTGACGCATCTCTTGGCGCAACTTGGCGTCAGTCGTCAAGGGCGGCCAATCGCAACGATTCGATGCGGGCCGGATCGCTCTCCATGTTGTCATAACGCACAAAGTCAAAGCTCCCTCGATGCGATATAGGCTTGGCCGGATTGCCAACACCACGCGCGCGGTGGCACAGAGCGGGTGACGATCGCGCCGGCGCCGATCGCGGCGTCCTCGCCAACCGTGATGCCGCCGATCACAATGGCGTTCGGACCCACAAAGACGCGGTCGCCCAGCGTTGGCACCCCTTCTCGTTCGCCGCTTTGCACAATGCCGATGGTGATCCCCTGGGAGAGGTTGCAATTCTTGCCCATACGTGTCTTCGGGTGGAGGATCACCGGTCCAAAGTGACCGATGTAAAGCCCCTCGTCGATCTCGCAGCCAACCGGCAGACTGATGCCGGTGATGATCTCCACCAGCTTCTGGGCAAATTTGGAGAGGAGGCGCAAGAGCTGCCTGAGTACGGGGATACGCACATGCAAGAAGATGGCGCGCGCGATCCGATAGACCGTGGAAGCCCACAGGCCCTGTGTGAAGAGGATCACTTCGATGGCCGACGACTGTCCCGTAGACCGATAGCGCCGATAGTCTGAGTAGATAAGCTGCCGCATCCCTTTTTCCATCGGCTACCTCAAAACACCTTTGCTCCAAGCTGCTCGCTCTGGTTCAGCAGACGATCATACAGTTCGACCATTCGCTCCATGCTGCGCTCCAGCGTGAAGCGTTCGAGAAATATTTCCCGACTTCGTTCACCAAATGCCTGCGCCATGGGCCGCTCTTCCAGCAACGTGCGTATCGCGTCTGCCAGATCGACAGACGACTCAGGCGGCACAAGCAACGCGTTGCGCCGATCTTCGACCACCTCTGCAACCGGCGCGATGTTGGATGCGACGACCGGCAGCCCCAGCGCGATCGCCTCGATGAGCGCGCCGGGCAAACCCTCATAGAGCGATGGGAAGACGAAGAGATCGGCCGCGGCCAGGATTTCGGGTACATCGGTGCGATTGCCCAGAAAGCGCACCCGGTCGCCCAGCCCAGATTGGGCGTGAAGCTGCTCCAGCTCAGCCGTCGCGCCCCCCTGTGGACCGGCCACAATCAGCAGCAGATTGTCTCTCTGCGCCGCCAGTTGCCCAACCGCATCGAGCAGGAATCTCTGCCCTTTTTGGTAAACTTGTCGCCCCACGTTGACCACGACCTCGTCATCAGCATCCAACTCCAGCAGTCGCCGCGCCTGCGCCTTGCGGGCAGGGCTTGGCTCGCCCAGTTGCTGCACAGAACGTCCTCGTTCCACGACAGTGATCCGCTCTGGCTGGATGCCCAACGCGTCATGGCGCCTTGTTTGGCCGTGTGCGAAACGGCGTGAAAGTGGTCGGTCAGATGACGTCCGGTCCAGCCGTCGACCGCGCGGATCAAGCGCAACTTGTTGGCGTTGACCCTGGGATCGCGGAAGCGCACTGCGTCATACGGCACATTGACCAGGCTGGTCAGGACGAGTGATGGCTGACGAATGGAGGCCAGGCGCCCTTGAATATCGGCAGTCACCAGCGAGGTGTGAACCAACTGAGGCCGCACACGCTCTATCAGCTTTCGCAATGCGCGGATGCGGGCAATTGGCCCCGATTCGTTCAGACAATGCACCGAGATTCCCTGGCCAATCACCTGTTCCACGTTGTCGCTCTCGTCCCGATAAAAACAGGCGATGCTCGGCTCGAAGCCCGCGCGGACCAACGCTGGCAACATGTCGACCAACGACCGCTCGCTGCCGCCGCTGCGCAGGCTGTCGATTACGAAGAGTATCTTAGGTCGTGACACGCCCACGTTCGCCGATCACCTTGCGATAGAAGGCCAAATACTGGTTTGCGACGGTCTCCATGCCAAAATGCGACTCGACCCAGCGCTGCGCCGCGGCGCCCAGTTCGGCCCGGCGCAGCGGATCGCTCAGCAACGAGGCGACAGCCAGCCCCAGTCCGTTTTCGTCGCCAGCATCCACCAGGAGGCCGGTTTCGCCATCGCGCACACATTCGGGGATGCCGCCAACACGCGTCGCCACCGTTGGCAGGGCCAACATGCCCGCCTCCAGGATCACAGCCGGAATGCCATCCGAATCGCTGCTGACGACCAACAGGTCGGCGGCGGACAGATAGGGCGCGACTCTTTCCTGGTAGCCAAGGAAGCGCGTGGCCGATGCGATACCCAGGCTGGCGGCCAGCTTCTCCGAGTCGGTGCGCAAAGGTCCGTCGCCTAGCAGCCAGGCTTGGGTCTTTGGCGCGATTCGGTGCATTTTCTGGGCGATCCGCAAGAATCGGTCGGGGCGTTTCTGGGTGGTCAGGTTGCCCACAAAGAGCAAGATCGGCGCGTCCTCGTTCACGCCCAGGTTGCGCCGCGCCTCGTGTCTGTTGGGTG
>JAAUPU010000507.1 GCA_012032975.1 Caldilineaceae bacterium
TCATCTCATCCTTGAAGTCTTGCATCTCATCTTTGAAGTCCTGCATTTCGCCTTTGAAGTCGCGCATCTCCGCGCTCAACAGCGCCAGTTGCTCGTCTGTCCGGGCGACGGTGGCGATCAGATTGGCCATCAGTTCTTCGAGGTTGGTCACGCGTGTTTCAACGGCGGCGTCCGGCATCATCTATGCACCTCCGGGGGATGTCAAGGATCTCGGTCTACATTCATTTGGTGAAGACATTCGCGAATATCTTCACCAAATGACCTCGCAGTATACGCACAGTCTATCACAATTGTGTTTGAACTTCTTCCCGTCAATCTCCCGCCGGTTGAACCGAGCCGCTGCTCGGCTCGGAGCGCTGCTCTTCGGCTTGCCGTTCGCGTAGCCGCTGTCGCTGGGCTTCTTCGTTGGCCTCCCGCCGGAGGGCGCGGCGCTCGGAGAGACGATCCAGGAACCCAACCACGATGCTGTAGGCGACCGGTACGATCAGGAGCGTCAGGAAGGTGCTGGTGATCATGCCGCCCATGATGGCGATGGCCATGGACTGGCGAAACTCACCACCGGAACTGAGGCCGACGGCGACCGGGATCATGGCCAGGATCAGCGATAGCGCGGTCATCAAGATCGGACGCAGGCGGATTGGCCCGGCCTGGCGCATGGCGACGTCGGCGTTGAAGCCGGCCCGGCGTTGACGATTGGCGAACTCGACCAGCAAGATCGAGTTCTTGGTGACCAGACCCATCAGCATGATGAAACCGATGAAGGCGGTCAGGTCCAGAGGACGGTCGGTAAGCGACAGGGCCAGGATCGCGCCAATGATGGCCAGCGGCATCGCAAGCATGATCAACAGCGGCTGGATAAAGCTGCCAAATTGACTCGCCAACACCATATAGATGAAGACAATCGAGAGCAGCATCGCGAGACCGAGATTGCGGAATGAATCGGCCTGGATCTCGGCGTCGCCGCCCAGTTTGGCGCTGACGCCGTCGGGGAATTCATAGCTCGCCAGCAGCGCAGCCACTGCATTTTGTACGGTGGGCAACGGAACGCCCGATGTGTTGGCGCCGATGGAGACGGTCGGCTCCCGGTCGATGCGCACGATCTCGTTGGGACCGCTCTCCATCTTGATTGCGGAGATGTTGCGCAAGGGAACCAACTGACCGGAGGCGCTCATCATGTTGATATTTGTGATGTCATCTACACCCGCGCGGTCATCTTCGCGCAATTGCACACGGATGTTGGCTTCAGTTCCTTCCCCGCGAAAGGTGGAAGCGACCTCGCCGTTGACCAACGTGCGCAGGGTCGATCCAATTTGGGCGGTGGTCAAGCCAAATTCGGAGGCGCGGGCGCGGTCGACCTTCAGCTGCGCCTCTGGCTTGCCGGACTTATAGCTGATGTCCAAGTCGACCAACCCAGGGACAGTGGCAAGCTCAGCCGCCAGAAGCTCAGCCTGTGCGCCCAGATCGTTGTACGAACCGGTGGCGCCGACCATTTCGACGATAATCTCCTTGCCGCCGAGCAGGTTGTCCCCACCGGTCGCACCATCGGAGAGTTGGAACGAGATGCCAGGGACGCTGGAAAGCGGCTCGCGCAGGGCATCGATGACCTGGCGGCTGGGTTCCTTGCTGCCATCATCAAAGACCTTGACAAAGAAGCCGGCGCTCTCCGGTGTACCCGTTCCACCGATCGTGGTGAAGACATCCTCTACCATCGGATGGCTGCGGATGATGGCCTCGACCTGAAGCGCTTCGCGGGTGGTGACATCGAGCGGCGTGCCGGATGCAAGCTCCATGCCCACATCGAACTGGCCGCGATCCAGGTTGGGCAAGAATGCCTGGTCGATATAGCGGGCGCTGAGCATGCTGACGCCGATGACCAGAATCGCCATCACCGTGGTGATGATCTTGTGGTCCAGCGTCCAGTTGAGGACGCGCGCATAGAGTCGGTCGAGGACGCCGCGCCCGGCCACTTCAGCGGCCAGGTCGTCGGAGTGCTCGCGGATCTCGTTGTCGCTCTTTTTGAAGAAGTAGGCGCTGAGCATGGGCGCCATGGTCAGCGCCTCGAAGGTGGAGACGATGATGGCGATGGAGACGGTAAAGCCGAAGTCCTTGAAGAACTGGCCGATGATGCCCTCGGCGTAGGCGACGGGCAGGAAGACGGCCAGGATGGTCGCGCTGGTCGCGATGACCGGCACGATCACCTCGGCAGTTCCTTTGCTCGCAGCCTCCATCGGCCGATAGCCGCGGTCGATCCAACGGATGATGTTTTCACGCACGACGATGCCATCATCGATGACCAGGCCCACTACCAACGCCAAGGCCAGCAGCGACAGATTGTTGAGCGAAATGCCGGCAAGGTCCATAAAGAAGAGCGTGGCTATCATGATCACGGGCAGACCGATGATGTGATGACTGTGTTGCGTACGTCGCGGAAGAAGAGAAAAATAACCAGGCCCGCCAACAGTGCGCCCCACAACACATCCTCGACCGCGCCATTGGTCGATTCCTCCACGACGATGGCTTCGTCGCCGGCAATGGCGATCTCCAACTGCGGGTTGGCCGCCTGGATCGGGATCAGTGCATCCTTGACATCATTTGAGACGGCGGCCGTATTGGTGCCACTCTGTTTGCGGACTCGAATGACGATCGATTCCTCGCCGTTGAGCCGGGTGATGCTGTCGATTTCTTCAAACCCGTCCTCAACTTCGGCCACATCGCGCAAATAGACCGGTGAACCCCTCTGGCTGACGATGACGTTGCGTACATCTTCCAATGACTGGAAATTGCCCGGGGTGCGGAGAAGCAATTCTGCGCCGTCGGCACGGATGGTGCCGCCGGGGACATTGAGATTCTCAGTCTGTAGCGCGGCGATCACCTGTTGGGGTGTGATGCGCAGCGCCTGCAAAGACTGCTGGTTGAGGTTGACCTTGATCTCACGAATCCGACCGCCGTCAACCTCCACTGCCGCTACACCACCGATCCGCTGCAGCGGCGCCTGCACTTCGTCCTCCACCAGATCGCGAAGCTCCGTGGGGCTGAGTTGACCGGTGCTGTCGGCGATGCCGAAGAGCAAGATCGGGCTGTCGGACGGGTTGAAGCGACGCACGACCGGTTCTTGAATGCCATCTGGCAGCCGGTTGCGCAGCAGGCCGATCTTCTCCTGAACTTCCTGGCTCACGCTGTCCACCGATGTATCCAGGTCGAACTGCAGGATGACGGTGCTGACGCCTTCGGAGGAGCGCGAGGTGAGCGATTCGATGCCGCCGATGGCGCTCAAGTCTTCTTCCAGGACTGTAGTCACCTGGTCTTCGACCTCTTCCGGGCTGGCGCCAGGGTAGACGGTCACAGCCACGATGACAGGGAACTCCACCTCTGGGAAGAGGTTCACCGGCATGGTGAAATAGGAGAGCAGACCCAGGATCACGCCAGCCAGCAAGATCATGGTCATGAATACAGGTTGTCGAATCGATAGATCCCAAATCTTCATACCAAAGCGATTCCTTGTGCTATCTGAGGTCAGGATGAAAACAGTGGTTTCATCAACTGAGATTCGAGTTTGAGAGATTGGACAATTTCCGGCGAGGAGGACGAACCGCCAGTTGTCGAATCTCGCAATCTCACCCTGTCTTCCTTAATTCAGCAACTCGACTGAAGCGAACATCCCCGGCGCAAGTTCTCCCGCTTCGTCCTGCGGGTGGATGGAGACCCGCACGGTGCGCGAGGCAGGGTCCAGTTCGGGCGCAATAATGGCGATCGTGCCCTCGAATGTGCGGTCTGGGTAGGCGTCCACACGAATGCTGGCAGGCCTGACCAAACGCGCAGCGTGGAAATCCGACTCTCTTCCACCCGGGATGATCACGTCCACGTCGTCCGACAGCAGGACGAAAACCGGCGCGCTGGAGAGACCATTGCACCGGCGGATGTGTTCACC
>JAAUPU010000508.1 GCA_012032975.1 Caldilineaceae bacterium
ACGGCTACTACTTCGGCGGCATCGCCAAAGGCACGCTGGAGAGCGCGGTCAAGCCCATCGTGATCGGCCAGGACCCGGCCTATCGCGAGCAGATCTGGCAGGCGCTCAAGGAGCGGCAGCGGCTCAACATGACCACGCTCCACGACCGTGTCATGACCGCGGTCGACCTTGCGCTCTGGGATCTGGCGGGTCGCGCGCTGGGCCAGCCGGTCCACAAGCTGCTGGGCGCCTACCGTGACAAGGTGCCCGCGTACGCCAGCACCATGTGCGGCGACGATCTCGAGGGCGGCCTGGCTACGCCCGAAGACTACGCGCGCTTCGCCGAGTGGGCAGTCAAGGAGCGAGGCTATCCCTCCTTCAAGCTGCACACCTGGCAGCCGCCCTACGACGGCGCACCCAGTGTCAAGCGCGACCTGGCCGCCTGCGCCGCGGTGCGCGAGGCGGTCGGCCCGGACATCCCACTGATGCTCGACCCCTTCCACTACTATTCCCGCGAGGAGGCGCTGCAACTGGCCAAAGGGCTGGAGAAGCTCGACTACTACTGGATGGAAGAGCCGATGGACGAGCACAGCATGTCCTCCTATGTCTGGCTCTGCGAGAACACCTCGCTGCCCATCTGTGGTCCTGAAACCGCCGAGGGCAAGATGTTCACCCGCGCCGAGTGGATCAAGGCCGGCGCCTGCGACCTGGTGCGCGGCGGCGTGGGCGATGTCGGCGGTCTCACCCCGCTGATGAAAATTGCACATCTCTCAGAGGCATTCGGCATGCGCATGGAGGTGCATGGCGGCGGCGTGGGCAATCTCCACGCACTCTGTGCGATGGGCATCCCCGGCGAGTTCTACGAGCGGGGTCTACTCCACCCCTTCATCGACTTTGACGCGATCAAGCCGTGGCTCAACGCGCTGGACGACCCCATGGACGACCAGGGCTTTGTGCATGTCTCGCAACTGCCCGGGCTGGGTCAGGATATCAACTGGGATTACATCAACGACAACTTGGTGGGGAGCTATTGATCCACGAACCTCATGATCCACGAACCTCATGATCCACGAAGGACACGAAAAAACACGAAGTCTTTCTTGGTGTTCCTTTGTGTCCCTTCGTAGCTCGAATTTCTTAGCGGATGGGGCAGGAGAAAATTATGACAGACACTCGTGTAGTCTACCTGGAGCCGGGCAAGCTCACCCCTGACACGATGACCTTGCCCGAACTCAAGCCCAACCAGGTGCTGGTCCAGACCCACCAGGCTTCGGTCTGCGGCTCGGAGCGTTGGTTCTACCGCGGCATCAACGTGCGACCAGAGGATGAAGCGCGCGGCGGCTCCGAGGTGCAGTTGGGCGACCACGACCCCGACCGGCCGGCCCACGCCTACCCAATGGGACCGCTGGGTCACGAAGGCGGCGGTGTGATCGTCGAGATGGGCAGCGCGGTCGACGAATATGTCGGCGGCGGCAAGGTCAGCATCGGCGACCGGGTCGGCAGCCTGATCTACCCCACCTTCAGTGACTTTTGGGCCACGGACATTCTGCATGTCCAGCCGATCCCGGAAGGTGTGCCCTTCGAGGTCGGCTGTCTCTACGAGCCGTTGGGCTGTGCGGCCTGGGCCGCGCTCCATGCTGGCTATAAACTGGGCGACATCGTCGCGGTCAACGGCGTGGGCTTTGCCGGCAACATTCTGCTGCAAGGCGCGATCAAGTCCGGTGCAGCGCAGGTGATCGCGGTGGATGTGGTGCCCGCCAAGCTGGAGGTGGCGCGTCAACTGGGCGCCACCCACGTGATCAACGCCAACGAGGTGGATCCGGTGGCTGCCATCGACGAGATCACAAAGGGTGAAGGCGTAGACGTGGCGGTCGAAGCGGTGGGCGGCGCGGGTAGCGGCATCGTCCAGGCGCTGGGTATGGTGCGTCACAACGGCATCCTCGCGCTCTATGGCGACAACTATGCGCCGATCCGCGACTTCAGCTTCCACCGTTTCCACGAAGACGGCCTGGAAGTGCGCAACCTCAACGCCGTCCACTACACCAAGCTACGTTCCATCGAACACATGCGCGAGGCGTACCGCGTGGTGCAGCGCGGCGTCTTCGATCTCGACATCATCTTTGCCAACTCAGTCACCCACCGGCTGGCCGAGTTGCCGGAAGTCTTCGCCAGCGAGGCAGCGGCCCTTGATCAACAGGGGTCGCTCAAGACGATCATTCTGCCCTGACGTACGCCGACGTTCCCTTGTTTCTTCACGTCTCTTGTTTCTTCAAGTCTCTGGGCCGCGTCAAAGCAGGCACCATTCCAAACACGTTTGCGTAGAAATGAGCTGATCCGATGGATGCCAACTATGAAGTACTCTTCGTCCAGTCCGGCGTTGCAGAGCTGGCACCCTGCCGCGTGCCGGAAGCCGGTGAAGGCCAACTACTGATCCGCACCCGCGTCTCGCTGATCAGTCCGGGCACGGAGCGCGCCTGGTTTCTCGGTCTGCCCAACACGCCGGGCGTTTTCCCCCAAAGATCGGGCTACAGCAATATCGGCGAAGTCGTGCAGGTGGGGCCTGGGGTCGAGGGCTGGTCGGTTGGGCGAGCGGGATGGCCAGCGGCGCAAACCACGCCCAGTTCGTAAGCCAGGCAGCCAGCAAATGCGTGCGCGTGCCCGACGGGCTGGACGACGAGATCGCGGCCTTTTTCAACCTGACCTCCATCGCGATGCAAGGGGTGCGCAAGGCGCGCGTCGAGTTGGGCGAAGGTGTTGTGGTGATCGGGGCCGGACTGATCGGGTTGCTGGCCATGCAGCTGGCCAAGGCCAACGGCGGCGTGCCCGTGATCTCGGTTGACCAGAATGAGGGGCGTCTGGGACTTCGCCAACGCTGCCGGGGCCGACGCCGTCCTGATGGCCGACGGTGGCTTACTCGCCGAGGTCAATCGGCGGTGCGATGGCCGGGGACCGGCTGTCGTCATCGAAGCGACCGGCTATCCCGATGCTATCGTTTCGGCCTTCGATTTGGCCAGGCCTGGCGGTCGGGTCGTCTTGCTGGGCAGCACGCGCGGCGAAACCGATCAGGTCAACTTCTATCGCGATGTACACAAAAAGGGGCTGGTCATCATCGGCGCGCACGACAGCACCCGACCGTCGGTCGATTCCTCGGCAGGTTGGTGGACCCAGTTGGACGACCAACGCGTCGCGATGCGCCTGCTCGCCGCGGGGCGAATCCAGGTGGCGTCATTGATCACCCATCGTTTCAAATGGTGTGACGTAACGGCCTCGTACGAGTTGCTGAAGTCGTGGGATCTGGAAACGTTGGGGATGGTACTCAATTGGAGAGATGCATAGGCCGGGTGGCCCAACTCAGTACGCGCCTGGCTCGCTGGCTCCACCGTTGAGGACGCGCCACACGTCGTGTTGGTTGGAAGCGGTCACAGCGTCGGGCGTAATCCACTCACCAGCCACGACCGGAACAGTGCGTGTGCCAAGCTTGGCGAGCAGGGCAGCCCGTTCTGAGGCTCTAATTACATCGTCCTCGCCAACGCCCCAGGAGACCTCGGCCACCACATACACTTCTTCTCCGGTTCGCGTGAATCTACCCCGAGCCACCACATCGGCAAGCAGAATCTCTTCGTATTCATCTTCGCTGATGACGCCGGCATCCGCTCCCGCGGCCAAAAGCTGGTGAAGTTCCTCGCTCTTGACTTCTTTGCCGCGCTTGATAATCTTGATGGCGACGTTCTCCCGTCGGGCATCACCTTCTTCTTGCCGAGCACGGTAGACTACGCCGAGCCCGCCTCGCCCGATCTCTTCGAGAAGGCGATAGTCCCCGAGCATCGTTCCCGCCAGAGAGTTTTCGGGAAGGTCATCTTTCCGTCCAATTGGATCGGTCGGGAACGGAAGTGCATTGAGGTCGGCTTCGAGGAGCGACTCGACCTCCTGGAGCAGCACGTCGTCT
>JAAUPU010000018.1 GCA_012032975.1 Caldilineaceae bacterium
GGGGCTGGAAGGCATCTGGCGGCTGTCGGTGATTGGCTGGCTCACATCGGCCGTTCTCTTCTGGCAACTGCACGACGTCGCCGCGCGATCGCCTGCCCAGAAGCACAATTCATTGGCCCACTTGTGGCCCAGCGCTCGGCGAGTCTTTCCGCTGTTGACCTGGATCATGTTGCCAAAAATGCTCATGGTCGTGGCGATCACGCTCTATCTGCCTATCTTCATGTCCGATGAGCGCGGCGCGGGCTTGTGGATCAGTGCATTGGCGCTGACGATCCTGGAGGGGGCCGGCGTCGTGGGGGCGTTGTTGACAGGAACGCTGAGCGACAAGTATGGCCGCAGCCGTGTGCTGCTCGTGCTGCTGACACTGGCGCCGATCTTCCTGGTACTCTTTCTGTTAGGCCCCGCCTGGTTGACCATTCCCATGTTGATCGCATTGGGGCTTACGGCCATCTCGCCGACGCCGGTGATGATGGCGATTGTCCAGGACCAGTTTCCCGACAATCGCGCCATGGCCAACGGAACCTTTATGTTTCTCAATTTTCTGGTGCGTGCGGCCGCGATCTGGGGTGTCGGACTGCTCGCGGATGCACTTGGGCTGACCAATGCATTTTTGCTCAGCGCAGTGGTCGCGTTCTTGAGCATCCCTGCGGTGTTCCGATTGCCCGACCGGGTTGATCCCGGCAGCTGACTCTGCTCCAGAGCGGGCTTCAGACGCAGCGCCCAACACATAGATTATCTCATATTCAACAGGAGGATTGGATGCCCTACACTACCTTGATTTCACCCAACGAAGTGGCCGAACATCTCGAAGATCCAGACTGGGCCATCGTCGATTGCCGATTTTCACTGACCGAGCCAGAGCTTGGGCGGCGGCAGTACCGAGAGTCGCACATCCCCGGCGCCATCTATGCGCACTTGGACGAGGATCTTTCAGGGCCGATTGTGCCGGGGCAAACGGGGCGACATCCGTTGCCCGCGGTGGATGGCCTGGTTGCAAAACTCTCGCGGTGGGGGGATCGATGGTCGGGTGCAGGTTGTCGCGTATGACGATATGAGCGGTGTGATCGCCAGCCGGCTCTGGTGGATGTTGCGCTGGCTGGGTCACGAACATGTGGCAGTGCTCGATGGTGACTGGCGGCTGTGGCAGGCGCTTGACCTGCCCGTGGCTGTCGGCGACGATGACCAAGGAACGCGCATGGCTCGTCAATTCGTCGCACAGCAGCGTTCACATCTGCAGGTGAGCGGGGAGGAGATCGTGACGAGTTTGGAGAATGGCAACAGGTTGCTCATCGATGCGCGCAGCGCCGACCGCTTTCGAGGTGAGAACGAAACGTTGGATGCCAAAGCAGGCCATATTCCCGGCGCAATCTGCGCGCCCTACGCACAGAATCTCGACTGGACCGGTCGCTTTCTCTCGCAGCCAGAGTTGCGCACGAGATACTGGGCGCTGTTGGGCGATACGCCCGCGTCCGACGCCATCTTCTATTGCGGTTCCGGCGTGAGCGCAGCCCACAACCTGTTGGCCATGCTTCATGCCGGGTTGGGTGATGGCCGGCTCTATGTCGGTTCGTGGAGCGAGTGGATCACCGACCCCAGCCGACCAATTGCCACCGGCGCTGATAGCTAAGGCCATTGCCAAGGAAGTGCGATCCACCGAGTCACACGAAGTTTCGCGAAGAAACAGCTTGTGTCTCGGTGTTCCCTGGCGTGTTCCCTAGTGCCCTTTGTGGATCACTATCTTTTCGATTCGCCTAAGCCGCCCAACCCGCAGAAAGACGACCAAGATGGAAAAGACCTTCTTCATTCTCGCAAGTCTGCTTGGTGCGCTGGCTGTGGCGCTGGGTGCATTTGGCGCCCACGCCCTGGAAAGCCGCCTGACCGTGGAGTCGATGCAGACCTTCCAGACCGCGGTGCGCTACCATTTCTACCACGTGTTGGCCCTGTTTGTGACGGTCTTTGCGATTGGGCGATGGCCCGAATCTAACCTTTCGACTGCCGCGGGCTGGCTCTTTGTGGCGGGTATTCTGCTCTTCGCCGGCAGCCTCTATCTGCTGACCCTGACCGGTGTTCGCTGGCTGGGGGCGATCACGCCGTTGGGTGGCGTTGCATTCATTGCCGGATGGCTCTGCCTGGCCTGGGTGGCGTGGAAGGGCTAACCATACCGATGGAACGACGAGAGATTGGAGATCAAACCATGCACAGTCTGACGGGCAAAGTCGCCCTTGTTACCGGCGCCAGTCGAGGGATCGGCGCGGCGGTTGCGCTGGAATTTGCGCGCGCTGGCGCGGACATCGCGCTGACGGCGCGTAGCGTCGATGCCCTGGCCAAATTGGCCGCCGAGATCGAATCCATCGGCCAGCGCGCCCTGTCCATTCCTGCCGACCTGAACAGCGATACCGACATCCAGCGCATCGCGGATGAGACGGCTGACCATTTTGGCCAGATCGACATCCTGGTCAACAACGCCGCGATCATCCATCCGCCGCTCAACCTGGTCGACTTTGATGCCGATCTTTGGCGGCGTGTCATCGATGTCAACCTGACTGCGGCCGCCTTGCTCACCAAGGCCGTGCTTCCGACCATGATCGCCCCGGAAGTCTGGCAAGATCATCAATATCTCCAGCATTGGCGGGCGCAAGGGTGGTCGAGGACGAAGCGCCTATCGGGTCACCAAGGCGGCGTTGATCAGCCTGACCGAAAGTGTGGCCGCGGAGGTGAAGTCGCACGGCATCGACGTCAACTGCATCTGTCCTGGCGGCGTCGATACGGAGGGCTTCCGGGAGGCCTTTGGCAGCCGCGGTCGCGAGGAGAACCCGCGTCTCATGCGGTCGGAAGAGATCGCACAGTTGGCGCTCTTTCTGGCTTCGGATGCAAGTTCGGCCATCACGGGCGCAGCCATCGATGCTTTTGGCGGCACCAATCCGCTCTTCAACTGAGCCAGCTTGGTCCACATTCGGTCGCCTTTCCAGCGAATACCCATCCGACAGAGGAGACTACTCCGATGACAGAACTATCACTCAAGGCGCGCATTCGGCGGGGCGATGTGATCGTCGCTCTTCGTGTGCCTATTTTGACGAGTCGCAGCCAGTTGGAAGATGCACTGGCCAGAGGCGTCTATGACCTGATCTATCTGGATGGCCAGCACAGCGCGTTCAGCGAGGAGCAGCTTGTTTCGTTCTGCGCGACTGCCGAGGCGCTTGGGTTGCCGGTTCAGTTTCGCATCCCGCACACGCGGCAGGCCTATTTGATTGGCCGATTTCTAGACCTGGGTCTGTCGGCTATCCTCGTGCCTGAAGTAGCGGAGGAAGAGACCGTGGACGAGGCAGTCGCCTTCGCCTACTATCCGCAGGTCGGTCGCCGCAGTTGGGGTGGTTCGGCCCGTTTTGGCGCCGGCGCGGGAAGCCCAACCAGGGATCGTTTGACCTATGCCGCGTGGTGGAACAATCATGTGGTTCTCTCGATCCAGCTTGAATCTGTGCGGGCAATCAGCAATGCACGTACACTGGCCAAGCCGGGTGTGGATTACGTGGCCTTTGGGCCTAGTGATCTTCAGTTCGATCTGGAGCGCCATCCAGAGTTCCCCGCTCCAGACTCCAGACGACTGCATGAGAAATGTAGCCAAACAGTTGGCCGGTACAGAGATTCGACTGGGCATGGCGGTGATGACAGAGCCTGAAGAACGGGACAAATATCTGGAGATGGGGATCACACTCTTTCAGGAAGCGCCGCGCATCTGATCGCGGCTGCACCGAACTCAGAGCGTTCTGTATCGGTCCGATTTCGTTCTGTCTTCATGAAGGATGACGTGGCGCAAATCGCCCAGAATTGACGAAATTTCCAAGTCTCAGTTCGGACAATTCCTGGTCATATCTGAGCATTTATCTCGATCCTTGTATTGAACCGTGTTTGGGTGCATGGAGAAGTCAGGTGGATTCTTTCAGCAGCGGTCTATGGGTCGGTATGGCGATTGGCGTCTGGTTGAGCGTCGCAGTGTTGTATCTCACGCGGCACGGTGTCAGGATGGGTCTAGCAGACTCCTTTCGCCGAGCTTCGACCTATGTCCGAGCGCCGGTTCGTCAACCCTCTCCAGGTGGCAGCTATTCCCCGAAATTGACCTCAGAGCGCGCCCAAGATTCCTATCGGACTCTGGTCATCATAGCCAGGGCGACCACGCCCTGGCTCAACGACTCATCGAACATGAGCGCGCCCGCGCTCCTCGCGCCAACGAAGAGGAATGGATACAGAATGCCGTGGATCAGTGGCGGCGCGACAATCGGTAGCGTTGACCCACGCCGTGCTCTCATTTCCGTCCTCGCGGGCCGCAACGCCAAGCACCTGTGACCCTCGACCCAGCCCGACCCTCTGAATATCAATTTGGCCTCGCGAAGCCCAAGGACGACGAGGCGATTCGCCGCCTGTTGGCGACCAGCCCTGTCCCTGGCAACTTGACGCTGACCTATCAACGCGAGCCAAACTACTTTCTTGGTTGCGACGTGATGGGCGATTGCCAGACGATTGTAGCGCGCCATTTGGCCAGCGATCAGATCGTCGCTGTGGCCAATCGAGCGATTCGCCCCATGTTTGTCAATGGCGAGGAGGAGGCGGTCGGCTATATCGGACAATTGCGGGTTGCGGCCGCCCACCGCGGGCGCTGGATCCTGTCGGAGGGCTTTCGGTTTTTCATGATCTGCACGGGGATGGACGGGTCAAGGGCTACATTACGACCATTGTTGACGGCAACCGGGAGGCAGAGGGCGTCCTCGTCACGAAAGCGCGGCGACATTTTCCCGCCTACCGAGCGATTGGCACGTTGCACACGCTGGCCCTCGTGCTGCACAAACGACATCTGCCGAAGTGGCCAGGCCCTCGTAACCGCATCGACATCGTGGGAGGATCTCAGGTTGGGATCGACGCCATCGTCGGCTTCTTGCGCTGTGCAGGGGCCAAGAAGCAGTTCGCGCCGAGCTATTCGGCCGCAGACTTCAGCGTCAACCCTGCACGCGTGGCTTCGACCTGAATGATTTCTGGGTGCTCGTGCGGCGAGATGAGATCGCCGGCGTATTGGGGCTGTGGTCGCAAGCGGGGTATAAGCAGACGGTGGTCCACGACTATGGCCCCACGCTGGCCCATCTGCGCCCACTTTACAACTTGGGCCTGCGACTGTGGGGAGCGCAACCCTTGCCCGCGCGCGGCGAGGAGATCCGTTCGATCTACGCCAGCTTTGTTGCGATCGCAGACGACGATCCCACGATGCTTCGGCTGCTGTTGGAGCGAGCGGCTGCCGCTGCAACGAGTCCGCGGCTATGCCTACCTCACCATTGGACTGACGGGCAACGACCCGTTGCTGGCAGCCGCACGCAGCTTCGTCCACATTCCCTACACCAGCACGATCTACACCGTTTGCTGGGCCGGCGAAGAGAGCTTCCATGAACGCCTGGACGGGCGACCAATTTACCTGGAACTTGCGACGTTGTAGGGTCGGGGTCAACTGGGGGTGGGGACTGTTATCGCTGGGTGTAATGCCGGTCGCTCTGGTTACGCAATCGATCAGCGGCCTGTTCAGCAGTAATGTCGCGCTGGGGATTGGCCAGCAACTCGTAGCCGACCATGAATTTTTTCACGGTGGCCGAGCGTAGCAAGGGTGGGTAGAAGTGGGCGTGGAGTTGCCAATGGGGGTGGGTCAGCCCGTCGGTCGGCTGGCCATGCCAGCCCATCGAATAGGGGAAGCTGGTCTCGAAAAGGTTGTCATAGCGGGTAAGCAATCGTTTGAGGATCACTGCCAGGGCGTCCCGTTCGGGGCCAATCAGATCGGGCAACTCGCGCACGTGCCGCCGTGGGAGCAGCATCGTCTCGAAGGGCCAGACGGCCCAGAAGGGCGTCAACGCCACCCAATGCTCATTCTCCACGACGATGCGTTCGCCTGCGCCCAGCTCGGCAGAGAGATAGTCCATCAGCAGTGGTGCGCCGGTTCGCTCAAAGTAGGCGCGCTGTTCTCGCTCCTCCTTGGCTGGCTCCTGGGGAATGGCATGGTTGGACCAGAGTTGGCCGTGAGGGTGTGGGTTGGAACAGCCCATCACCGCGCCCTTGTTCTCGAACAGTTGGACATAGTTGATGCCAGGCCGGCCGCCCAATTCCTCCACCTGCGTCGCCCAAACATCGACCACGCGGCGAATCTGCGCTGGCTCCATCTGGGGCAATGTCAGGTCGTGGCGGGGGCTGAAACAGATGACACGACAGAGTCCGGTTTCGGCCTCTGCCTGGAAGAAGTCGCTCTGGCTCACATCACCGACGGGGCCATCGGGCAACAGAGCGGCGAAGTCATTGTCGAAGACGAATGTGGTCTGGTAGGCTGGGTTGGTTTTGCCGCCAGCCCGCTCGTTGCCAGGGCAGAGATAGCAGCCAGGGTCATAGGAGGGCAGATGGTAGGCGGGCGGCTTCTCCACCTGACCCTGCCAGGGGCGTTTCGTGCGATGGGGTGAGACAAGCACCCAATCGCCGGTCAGAAGGTTGCGACGACGGTGGGGGTGTTCCGCAGGGTCGAAGCCTGACTGGGGGGGACTCATCCAGTCTTCGCCATCCGGTCAGGTGCTGGATTGCTGTTGGTCGCAGGAACCCTGATCGCGTGGGCGCGCTGCGTGCCGCTGCTACATTTTGGGCCGCTTGCTCAGCCAACGCGATGGCGCCTAGCACGCCAGCACGGTTGCCAAGTGTGGGCGGCACAATGAATGCGTCCAGGTCGTCCATCAGTTGGGGCTTCTGAATATAATCGCAAAGGAGAGTGCGTACCTTCTCGCGGATCTTTGGGAAGAGATGCTGCTGTTCCATCACACCGCCACCCATGATGATTCTCTTGGCGCCAAAATCGTCAACAATGTTGACGATACCCAAAGCCAGGTAGTGGGCCTCCAACATCCAGGAAGGATGGCCCGGTGGCAGTTGCTCGCCGCGAAAGCCCCAGCGATCTTCAATGGCTGGTCCAGCCGCCAACCCCTCCAGGCAATCGCCATGATAGCTGCATGCGCCGGCATAGGGATCCGCATTCCAGTCATGGGGCACCATCATATGGCCCATCTCGGCGTGCATCAATCCATGCAGCAATTGCCCGTTTACCATACCGCCGCCACCCAGACCGGTCCCGACGGTCAGGTAGACAAAGGTGTCGAGACCCTGGCCGGCGCCCCAACGAAACTCGCCCAGCGCAGCGCCATTGACATCGGTATCGAAGCCGATGGGCAGATCCAGCGCATTGCGCAATCGTCCTACCACATCGGTGTGCGCCCAGCCTGGTTTGGGGGTTGTGGTGATGTAGCCGTAGGTGGGTGACGACGGGTCCGGGTCGAGAGGGCCGAAGGCTGCCACGCCCAACCCGGCCAATGGGGTTTGGGCGTGCTGCTCTTTGAAGAACGCGAGCGCTTGCGCCAGTGATTCTTCGGGGCTGCTTGTCGCAAAACGCGTCACCGCACGAAGGTCATCTGGCCCGCTGCCGACCGCACAGACGAACTTCGTGCCGCCCGCTTCGATTCCACCGTAAAGTTGCATTCTCACCCCGTCTCCGAAAGTGGGAGGACGACCGAATGTGACCTCGGGTCGCTCCGCGATCCGAAGGCATATCAAAAAAAAGTGGCCTATCGCATAGGCCAGTCTTCGCTGCAGAAATCCAACAGGTTGTAGGGTACTCGAAAACTGGGGATCGTCAAGCGCCAACAATGAGTGTTGCGATGATGGTCAAGAATGCCAGGGTGCTAAAGACGCTTGTCATCAGGGCGATGAAGAACAACGGGCTATATTTTTTCCGAACAGGGCGATTTTGCATATAGAGCCGGTCGGGACGAGACGTTGCTTCTTTTGTGTAGACTGTCTGATCGAGTGAACTGAGGCTCGCCATTGGTTGCGTCCTGAAGCTTCAAGAAGACCTGTAGGATAACATGGTTGTCGAACTAGAACAAATTTTCTATTTCGTGTACGGGCGCGAATCGGGGTGGTCTATCGCGCTGCCCTGGGGCACAATCAAGGTTGGGAAGATGCGTGATGCCTGACTGCTCCAAGTATATCATGAGTCGCGAGAGCAAAGCCAACAGCAGTTGGGGCAAATAGGGCGAGAGAAGCTTAAAATTCGAGCGTTTTCGGTATGAAACTTCTTGTCGGCCAGATCGTAGTGTAAACGTAGTGTTGAATCAGGATGGGTTTCGCCGCGGCGAGTAGCGCACTTTGCAGGTGAACTGGGGTGTCGCGGCTGAGACCTGACAATAGAGGATCAAGCGAGGTCAAAAATGAGTTGTCTCGGTAACATCATTTGGTTGATTTTCGGCGGTTTTGTGACCGGCGTGGGCTATATTCTCGGTGGCGCACTGCTCTGTCTGACGATCATCGGCATTCCGTTTGGTGTGCAGTCGATGAAGCTGGGCGTGGCGATGTTTGCGCCCTTTGGCAAGGAGGTCGTCGAGACGGACGGCGCCAATGGGTGTCTGCCGACGGTCTTTAATGTCATCTGGCTGGTCTTCTTTGGCTGGGAAATCGCCCTGGCCCATGCGCTCAGCGCGCTGATTCTGGCCATCACGATCATCGGGATTCCCTTCGCCAAGCAGCACGTCAAGTTGATACCGTTGTCCTTGTTGCCCTTCGGGCGCGATCTGCGGTAAGCGTAAGCTTCTGTCGGGAGTCTAATTTCCCGCGATTGGCAAGCGCATGAGCTTCTACTAGAGCATGGCGTCCAGGCTCTGTTTCAGTCACAGTCACTCCTGATCGGGTGTAGAATTACTTCTTTTCCGACGCCAATGATATTGTATATGCTTTGTTTGCGTTGAAGTCAGCGTACGGAATTACCGTACTAGAATCTATTCGCGTGCCTCTATGCCGCTGTTGTTAGACTATCATTCGACCCCGACGTTCACACCGCAAGACGCCTTCTAGCCGTGCCGCCACTTTTTGCCAGTTTGGTATTGCTCGCGCTGACAAGCCCCCTGTTGTGGATCATCCGACCACAGCGGTTTCGTCATATTGGGTGGTTGGCTGCGGCGCCGCCGGCCCTCGTTACCGGTTGGTTGGTCACCCAAATGGGCGCGATCAGCCAGGGCGCGGTGATCGATGAACAGATCCTTTGGGTGCCGCAGTTGGGGCTAAATCTTGCGCTGCGGCTCGACGGGCTGGCGCTCTTCTTTGGCTTGATCGTCGTCGGCATCGGCGCGGCGGTGGCGCTCTACACCGCCTATTATTTGGAGAACGAGCCGCGGCAAGGCTACTTCTACAGCCTGCTCTTCCTTTTTATGACCTGCATGTTGGGCCTTGTCTGGTCCAACAATTTGCTCAGCCTCTTTGTCTTTTGGGAAGGCACGAGCATCACCAGCTACTTGTTGATTGCCTTCAAGCACGAGTCGGCGGAGGCGAGGGCGGGCGGACGACGCGCGCTGCTGGTGACCGGGCTGGGCGGACTGGCGATGCTTGCTGGGCTTGTTCTGTTGGGCCAGACGGCGGGCACCTTTACCATCAGCGAAATCCTGGTGCAGCCCAATCTGACCAGCACATCGATCTACCCGGCTGCCCTGATCTTAATCTTGCTGGGGGCCTTTACTAAATCCGCCCAATTTCCGTTTCATTTCTGGTTGCCGGGTGCGATGTCCGCGCCGACGCCGGCCAGTGCATATCTGCATTCGGCAACGATGGTCAAGGCAGGCATCTATTTGTTGGCGCGGCTCCACCCGGCGTTGAGCGACAGCGATCTCTGGTTTTGGCTGCTCCTGGTCTTTGGCGGCATCACCTTCCTTTTGGGGGCGGTGAGCGCGCTACGTTTCTATGATATGAAGGGCCTGTTGGCCTATGCCACTGTCAGCCAGTTGGGCGCGCTGGTGATGCTGCTGGCCTTTCGCACCGATGAGGCGTACCTCGCGGTGGTCATAGGCATCCTGGCCCATGCGCTTTACAAAGGCCCGCTCTTTCTGGTCGCAGGTGTGGTTGACCATGCGATGGGCAGCCGCGACATTCGACGCTTCGGCAACCTGTGGCGCACGCTGCCCTGGACCGCGACGGCAGCTCTGCTGGCCGGGGTTTCCATGGCTGGCATCCCGCCCACCTTTGGCTTCGTGGCCAAAGAGGCGCTCTTGGGCACCTTCTATTACTTTGGAAAATATGAAAGCACGGCCATTGGCTGGGCCGCGCTGCTCGTCGGGGCAATCGGCGGTGCGTTTTTCGTGGCGTACAGCTTTACATTGCTGTGGGAAGGGTTCTTCCGTCCCACGGCGGAATCAGATGATCCAGCCCATTTGCACCATGCGCCCCATTTTGCCTTCGTCCTGGCGCCGCTGACCTTGGCCCTGCTGGGCACGATCGCACCTTTTGTGCTTGTCCCGCTGGACAAATTTTTGCTTGGGCCAGCCGCGGCGTCGATTGCCGGCAGCGAGATCGAAGTCCATGCCGCGCTCTGGCATGGATTCAACACCGTCTTTGTCATCAGCCTGATCGCCATCGCCGTTGGTCTGGCGATCTTTGCTGCGCGCAGGCAGTTTCGCCGCATCCTCAACCGGACGCCGAGCTGGTTGGACGGCGCGGCGCTTTTCAACAAGAGTATTTATGCCGCCTACGATCTGGCCGGCTGGAGCACCCGGCGCGTCCAAGGTGGAACGCTTGGCGGCCAGGTCAGTGTAATCCTCATGGCGGCGGTGGTCATGGTTGTCTATGGCTTGTTGCGAGGCGGACTGGCTTTTCGTTGGGGGATCGACTGGGCCGACACGCCGCAATTCCACGGACTGGTGATTGCCGTTGTCGCGGTCCTGGCGTCGATTGTGGTCGTACGCGTGCAGACCCGGCTCAACGCGATCATCGGCATTGGCGTGGTTGGCATCATGGTGACGCTCTTTTTCGTCTATTTTAGCGCGCCAGACCTGGCCCTCACCCAGTTGTTGATCGACGTACTCACGGTCGTACTTCTTGTGCTGGTCTTCTATCGGATACCGCCACAGATGTTGCCGCCGCTGAAAACTTCGGTCCGGGTCCGCAATATGATCGTTGCGGCCTCGGTTGGACTATTGGGTTTTATATTGGTTTTGCTGGCCAGTGGTGCGCCATTTGCCGAGAGCATCAGCGATTATTTCCTGTTGAATTCGATCGCGGGCGGACACGGCGCCAATGTCGTCAACGTGATCCTGGTCGATTTCCGCGGCTTTGACACCATGGGCGAGATCACGGTATTGGCCATTGCTGCTGTGGGCGGGTATGCAATCTTACGGTCATCTCGGCTGCTTGCACGACCTGGAACCGGCCGCAATGCGCCGAGCGACCCAAAGTCTGAGGATGGGTAGGCCAAATGCCTGAGCTTTATTTGCGGGTTCTGGACCGTGTGCTCACGCCGGTCTTGATGCTGGTGGCGGTCTATTTGTTGCTGCGCGGGCACAATCTTCCCGGCGGCGGCTTTATTGCGGGGTTGGTTGCCACCGTGGCATTGGAATTGCAGATCATCAGCCGCGGGGACGCCTATGTGCGTAACCGGATCGGTCCTTATTTGCACCCCTGACCGGTCTCGGTCTTCTGGTCGCAGTCTCGGCCGCGCTGATCGGGATTGTCCAGGGCGGCTTCTTCAAGGGCGTCTGGTGGGAAATCGGGGTAGGCGAGGTTGCCCTGGATTTTGGCACACCGGTCCTTTTTGATCTGGGCGTCTTTATGGTCGTCGTTTCTGTAGTGACCTCCTTTCTGCTTGGCCTCAGCACGCTCGACGAGGAGGATTCGGCATGACCGCGCTAATGGTTGCAATCATGGTCGGCATGCTCTTTGCGACCGGCTCATATTTGCTCTTGCGACGACATCCAGTCAAGCTGCTGCTGGGGGCTGGGCCTGATGAGCTATGGGGTTAACCTGTTGCTCTTCTCGACCGGCCATCTGATAC
>JAAUPU010000509.1 GCA_012032975.1 Caldilineaceae bacterium
TTGCAAAGGCGCAACGGCCGGCTCGTCACCGATCTCTTTGGCGCGCCATAAGCAGACGCAGGCCGGCGCGGGGCGCAGGCTTGCAGCACGGCGTTGACCTGCACGATTTCTCCACCCTGCGCCCGATAGTCGCTGCGTTGGAGCGCCAGCAGCACCTGCTGTTGCACTTCGCCATCAGGGTGGTCAAGATATGGCTGCAGAGCGGCAATGACCCAGGCACCCCGGCTTTGCCCACCGGCGCGCACCAGGCGGCGCACCGTAGCCGGCGCCAGCACATGCTTGTCGGCCAGCGCCTGCGTCAGTAGTGGTTGCATCAGCTCGCCACCGGCGACCAATGCAGCCATGGCGGATGATCGCATGGTTGGGTCGTCGAGCGCCGCCACCAGTGCCGGCAACAGGCGTGGATGGCAAACCTGCTGGGCAGCCAGCAGTGCCTCCTGGCGTACGGCAAGCTCTTCATCCGCCAACAGTGCCAATAGCGGCTGATAGAAAGTGCGCACACCCACCGCAGCCAGCACCTTTGCACCCAGGATGCGCTGCGCTGGGTCGGGGGCAGTTGTGAGGGCGGTGAGCCGTTCGCCGGCGACCACAATGCCGGCAATGCCGCCTTCACGCAGCAAGCCAACCAGCGCGCCGTGGCGCACGAGCGGCTGCGGGTCGTTGAGATAGGGCAGCACCGCTTCCACAGCCTCGTCTGTGCGCAGCGCACAGAGGGCAAGCAAGGCTGCGCCTTTGACCGCTGGTGGCGGGTTCACCGCCAGCGCCGCAGTGACGGCGGCAAGGCGCTCGTCTCCCGCCGGCGCGCAATGCGCTGTAACGCCTCGATCTGCACCGCGGGCTGCGCGTGCGTGACCAACTGGGCCAGGTGCGCCGCCAACATCGGTTGCTCGTTCTCCTCCAGCAGGTTCAGCGCCATCCGCACTGCGCGCAGATCCTGGCTGTGCAAGAAACGTTCCACCACGGCCAGGCTGGCTTCATCCGCCAGCGTGAGGGTGACTTCGCCTAAGGCGCGCCGGCTGAGGGTCTGCACCAACGTGGCGGCATAGTAGCGATAGGACCATAGCCCAATGGCTGTCCAGGCCGCGACGATCAGCAGCAGCAGGAGCATAATCTGTAAGTCGGTGACGCCGGGCAGGGCGCCAAAGAGCAACAGCAACAGGCCGGAAAGCCCAAGCCCAACCGGCGTGCCCAAGCCCTCCACCGTCGCTTGCATGGCGACGCGTTCGGCGGCAGGCAAAGCCTGATACGAAGTCTTGGTGGCGACGCCAGTCAAGTTAATGGCAACCAGCGAGACAAAAAAGGCGCTCACCGCCAACCAGAGAAAAGGCGTGCTACTTGGCCCCCAGAGCATGCCCGTCCCCACGCCAAGGAGCAGGATGATGCTCAGGAGGCTGGGATGAAAGAGCAGGCCCATGCGCAGCCCAAAACGCGTTAGCAGGCGGCCCACCACAAAAAGCGAAAAGAGAAAGCCGGTAAAGACCGTGATGCCGTAAAAGGTGCCAAAAAAAGTTGCCAGCGTCGCCGGTGTGGTGAAGTGAATGCTAGCCTGGTGAATCTGTACAAAACGCACGAGTTGGAGGCCAATGATAGAGAGGGTGACATAGCAGAAAACAAGGGCGAAATAGGGCTTGCGCAGCATCCACACCAGCGAAAGTGCGGACTTGCGCGCCGCCGTACGTTGGCTTTGCCACAGGACGGCGGCAAAGCGCCGGCTGGTGATCCACAGCAGCAGCAAAAAGCTCAACAAGGCCACGCCTGTCACCAAGATGATATTCTCAATCCGGCCCAACGCCGGCATGGCCAGCGGCATCAGCAAGCCGCCCAATGGACTGGCCAACGACTGGGCCGCGAGCACAAACGGGAACAGGCGTTTGATTTCGCGCACGTTAAAGAGTTGGCCGGCCTGGGCGCTCAAAACGAACCCACCCAGCAAGAGCAGCACCTGGAAAAGGCACATCCCGCCAAAGGAGAGCCAGCGTCCCCATTGCAAAGTGTAGCCCAACCAGGTGGCAAAATAGACGCCGCTGAGCGCCCCCACGATGATCAACATGGTTTTGGCTAAGGGCAGCCGTTTTTGCAGAAAATCAAGCCCAAAGGAGATGCCGAGCATCACAATGCCGGTGAGGATGTTCACATAGGGGATGGCCTGCGCGCTGTAATCAACCAAAAACAGCGCACTGGATGCCGTGTAGCCCGTGAACAAGGCTGCGCCATAGCAAAAGGCCTGGCCGATGAGGAGGATTAACGGCAAGCGAGTATCGTTTGTTTTTTGCATTGTCATTAGCTATGTAACCTTTAACCCGTGACTGCCACTGCTATGGCTGCTATCAACGCTGCTTGCAACCCGTTAAACGAGTTTTCCATCGCAGAGAGCGTTTCAACGCTGGCGTACTTCTCACTCCTCACTCCTCACTTCTCACTCATCACTTCTCACTCATCACCGTAACGCCCGTCCAACCCGCGGGGGTGCCGGTTTCGGCCAGTTGTGTGGCCTTGACCAGGTGTTGCCAGGCGACTTTGTCACGCGGGTTGCGCTGGAGCACCTGGAAGAGAATCGCTTGCGCAGCGGAAAATTCCTGCGCGTAGTAGAGGCGCAGAGCCTTTTCGTAGGCTTCTTGCGTCTCTTGTTTGAGCTGGCGCATAAGCGGCGGGTCGGCGTCGTACACTTCGTACAGGTCAAGTGGGATCTGCTTGCCTTTAACCAGCACCCGGTCTAGAAAGCGGATGTTGTAACGGCTTGGATCGGCCAGGCGCGTATAGGTGGCGGCGCTGATGATAAACGAGACATGGTAGAACTTGGTCAGCCCTTCCAGCCGCGCCGTCAGGTTGACATCATCGGAGAAGGCGTCGCCCTGCATGCGGTGGCGCTCGCCCACCATGCCCACCATCATCGGCCCGGTGTTGACGCCGACGCCGATGGCAATCGGCATGCGATTCTTACTGCGGCGATGCTCATTGTATTCGCTCACCCGTTCCAGCTTGGCGATGCCGGCCTGTACGCCATCATCGGCGCTGTGCGGGAAAATGGCATGAATGCCATCGCCCAGATATTTGATAATAAAACCATTGTACTGGCGGATCGGCGGGCAGACGCGGCCCAAGTAGGCGTTAACAAAGTCAAAATTTTCGCGCGAAGTCATTTTCTCCGAGATAGTCGTAAAGCCGCGCAGGTCGGAGAACATCACCGTCATCTCCCCGGTCACAAAGTCGCCCAGGTTGATGTCGATAATGCTGCTGCGTTCCAAAAACGAAAGATATTCCTGGGGCACAAAGCGGATCGAAGCCTGGTTCATGCGTTTCAGGTGGGTGATGTTGTGCCAGGCGCTCAACAGGCTGGGTTCGTCGTTGAAGTCGAGCAGGCGCAGCGAAACATCCACCCACAGCGGCAGGCCCTCGGTCGTGCGAAACTCGACCTCGCGATGGTTGACCTCGCCCGCTTTTTCCAACGCCAGCAACAGCTTTTCCTGGGTCTGGACGTCACAGTAGAAATCGCTGATCTTGCGTCCGATCAACGCCTCGTTGGAGAGGCCAACCAGCGGCCCGGCCATGGCGTTGGTGTAGACGATCACGCCATCGACCAGGCGGCTGATGACAATCGGCGAGGGCGTAGCCTCCACAATCAGGCGCAGCCGTCGCTCGCTCTGGAGCAGGGCCTCTTGCGCCCGCTCATGCAGTTCGTCTTCGACTGCATCCGAATGTTCGGCGTTCATTGTCAGCAGGAGTTCCAGATCGCCCGATGCGGCGAAGAGGAGGCTCTCGACCAAGTCAGTTGTACCGCGCGCGTGCGCGCCGAGAGTGAGTTCGCGGTCGTTGACGAGATCGTCGCCTGGAAAGTTCCGTTCGGATTCGACGCGAAGTCCGCAATGAAATGTCGATTGATCGGACCGAGATTATCCGAAGAGCCGTTGG
>JAAUPU010000510.1 GCA_012032975.1 Caldilineaceae bacterium
ATGCCAGACGCCGCCGTTGAAACACGCGTGACCAACCTCGAAGAACTGATGGCCAATCTGATCGCCACCGTCGCCCGGACGGACGAGCAACTGGCGCTGTTGAGCGCGGAGATGCGCGACTTCAAAGGCGAAATGCAGGACTTCAAAGATGAGATGCAAGACTTCAAGGATGAGATGCAAGACTTCAAGGATGAGATGAGCGACTTCAAGAGCGAAATGCGCGACTACAAAGAAGAAGAACGGGTTGCACGTATCGAAATGCGTCGCCAGTGGGGTGAACTGTCCAACAAGCTGGGCACGATGGCCGAAGACCTGGTCGCCCCCAGCGTGGGTCGTATCCTTCGCGAGACGGTGGGCTGCCCCGATGACCGCATCGACATGTCCGCGGTGCGCGTGCGGCGGTTTAACCCACAGACCAACGTGCAGCGTGAATTCGACGTCGTGGCAACCTGCGGCGACGTCCTGTTGATCAACGAGACCAAGAGCCGCCTGGGCCCCGAGCAGATCTCCGACTTTGCCAGACGTCTGCCCGAGGCGCGCGGCTTTTTCCCAGAATATGCAGACCGCGCGCTCATCGGCGCCATCGCCTCGCTCTATGTGGATGCCAGCCTGGTTCAGCATGGCGAACGGCTGGGCCTGATCGTCCTCGGCTTCGGCGACGATGTCATGCAAGTGTTGAACAGCCCCGGATTTACGCCGCGGCGATTCTAAACATCCAACTCCTATTGAGTATGGTTCACAGCCATATCCAAACCAGACCTTCTTGCTCGGCCAGCGGATTTGGGGCATGATACGCGCTGCACACCACGGCGCAGAGCCGTGGGTCGCCTGGACAAGTGGACACCCATGAAGCTCGATCTGGCCAAAATTGTCGCCGTCTTTTCGGTGGTCGTCTTTCCGCTGACGCTCTTCTGGTTTGCGTATCAATACAAGGTTGACGAATTTAACTACATCGAACAGTTGCGCGAGGACCGACCGGTCGAATGGCTGTCCGTCGCGTTTTTGTTGTTGGCCGCAGTGCTGGCGCTGGATGTAGCGATCCAGATTCGCCAGCAACAGGGTCTCTACGACTGGTTCTTCTTCGCCTTTGCCGCCTTCTGTTTCGTGGTCGCGCTGGAAGAGATCTCCTGGGGCCAACGGGTGCTGGATTTCCAGTCGCCCGAACTCTTCCTCACCAAGAGTGACCAGCAGGAAGTCAACGTCCACAACTTGCTCCAGCAACAGTTGGACTTCAAGACCAAGGATGTCGCCGGCCTTGCGCTCTTTCTCTATGGCTTCATCCTGCCGCTCCTGGCCCTGATTCCCCGGCTCGGATCGCTCCTCAGTTTGACCCTCCGCTTGCCCAAAGCCAACCCCCGCCATCGATTCCGGCTGGTGCTGCCCCCGCGGGTGCTGATGCTGGGCTTTCTGCTCGGCGGGCTGCTCATGCTCGACGAACCGACCGGCTTCGAGGAAGAGATCGGCGAGATGTTCTTTGCTCTCTGCTTCTTCCTCTTTATGCTGATCGAGGCTCTTTCGCTACGCGAAGATGGCGCCTTCAAACCCTTCGCAGTGAGCCGTCGCGCGATCCATTTGGAGGGCGACATTGGGCGAGCAGCGTTGCTGACACTGACATTGTTCACGGCTTGGCTCCAGCTTTGGAGCCTCGATCGCAAGGGGCTTGGACTCGACGAGGCCACGGTCTGGTTGATGGCGCAGGCGCCGCTGAGCGAGATGGCAGCGAACTTCTGGCAGCATGGGCTGGGCTTCTCCGCGCCCTGGGTGATGCTGCTTCATAGTTGGTTGTCACTGGCCGGCCAGAGCGAAGTTGCGCTACGGCTGCTGCCTGCCTTCGCCGCAGTGTTGACCATTCCGCTCTTCTGGCAACTCCTGAGTCGAGCCTGGCCAGGCGAGGGCGGTCTGCGCGTCGTCGCGACCACGTTGGTTGCGACGGCGCCCGCGTTGTTGCTCTCTGGCCAGAGCGCACGCGCTTATGCGTTTGTGACGCTGCTGGCCGTGCTTTCGCTCTGCGCGACGATGGCCCTGGCCGCCCGCCCCAGACTCGCAACCGGTCTGGTCTTTGTCGTGGTCAACTGGATGCTACTTCTCACCCAACCTGGCGGAGTCTATTTGATCCTGGCAGAAACCTTGGTCCTTGCTCTCCACCGCGCCAGACCAAATGGAAAACCCATGCGCTGGATCATCATTCCTGCCATATTGGCGCTCCTTCCGGTGGGATGGTTTGTCATTGCGGGGGGACAGCACATCCATGTGGGGCGGACCTGCGGGGCTGGTTGAAGTCGCCCGCGGATTACCGACCGCGCTCAACGACCTCTGGCGCGATATTACCTTTGGAAACTGGGTGCGCCAACCGCGCACGGCTGGGTTGGGCTGGCTCTTGCTGCCCCTGCTCTTGATCGGGCTGATCGATCTCTGGCTGCATCCGCGCTTGCGCGTTCAGGAAAACAGGGCCGATGGGCCGGCGTGGGGCTGGCTCTTCATCTCGGCGCTGCTGATTCCCCTGCTTTTCAGCCTGTTACGGCCGAAGAGCCTGCCAACGTCGTCGATTCTTTATGTCGCTCCGGTGCTCTATCTTTTGGTCGCGCTGGGCATTGTACGCCTCTGGCAGACGATTCGTCTGCTCGGCGTCACCGCTGCGTTGATGGCCGGAATGGTTGCGTTCGTCGGTCTTGCCTATTATCAGGGCGCGTACGCATCCAGCGACTACCGCGCGATGGCGCGCGAAGTACAATCCAATCTGCTCGACGGAAGTGGTGCGGTGGTGTTGGCCGCGCCCGGTCAGCAACCATTGGCCCGCTATTACCTTACCGGCGCAGCGTTGCACACCATCCCCCAGACTTCACTGACCACTTTCTGGCCCGTTCAAGCCGAGCCATTGGTGCCGGAGGTTGTGGACGGCCAAATCAAAGACATCTTGGCCGCGGAGCCGCGGCTTTGGCTCGTCTTGTCCAACGCGGACGAGGTCGATCCCGGCGAGTTCCTGCCCAAATATCTGACCGCCGTGGCCTTCAAGGAAGATTGCGACCGCTGGGTCGATGTCGAACTGTGCCGCTACACCAGCCCGGACTTTGTCACCCCTCTTCATGCAGCAGAGTCGCAGCTTGTCTACAATGACGAACTCGTTCTCACGGGGACGGCGATTGGCCTGACTCCACCTCGCACCGAGGAGGAAGAGTACCTCCTTGCTCGCCTCGACTGGACAACGCAGAGCCGCCCCACGCTGGACTACAAACTGACGCTCCGTCTGCTGGACCCAGCCGGCCAGGTCGTCGAACAGAGCGACGACTTCCCGATTGGCCCGCTGTTGCCACCGACCACCTGGATCGAACAGGACAACAAGGTAAGCTTCAAGACGGTGGAAATACCGGACGACGCGGCGCCCGGTCTCTATTCGCTGCGGCTGGGTGTCTATGACCCAAATACCGGGGAATTGGTTGCCCACCGCAGCGCCAATGGTGAACCGTCAACCGAGATGATCGAACTGGCAATTTTGCAGATTGGCGACGACGGGGCTACGCTAACGTTGACCTCCCCTGGCGGTGAGCCATCAACAGGCCGTTGAGATGACTGGATCGCACGATAGATGAAGTGGGACCGACGAGATTGGCTGGCGCTGGCTGGCATAACGCTATTGGCCGCACTGCTGCGGCTGGTCCAGTTGGGCCTGGTTCCTTCTGGCTTTCAATTCGACGAAGCCTTTAACGCCATGGACGCCCAACTGGTACTGGCTGGCAACCGCCCTCTCTTTCTACCTGCCAACGCCGGGCGCGAGGTACTCTACACCTATTGGCAGGCCACGCTGGCCGCGCTCTTTGGTTTGAACATCCACACCTTGCGGCTGCGTCAGCGCTCATGGGGATCCTGGCCATCCCCGCGACCTATCTGCTATTGCGCACGATCCTGCGT
>JAAUPU010000511.1 GCA_012032975.1 Caldilineaceae bacterium
GCGGATCGGGCGATGGCCGAAGCGCTGCTCCAGCGCGTGCCGTTCACGCGCGACAGGTGTGGTGGTCGTGCCTTCTGGGACGCCAATGAGGGCGCGGTCCTGGCAAGCGGTCTGATCGCCGGCGCGACGCCCATTTTCCGTCCCGAGGAAACAGCCGCGCCCAGCGACCTGACGACCGGCTTCGACGGCGTACTCTACCTGGCTGTCGAGGGCCGCGTAGCGTTGGTCGACCTGCGCGGGCGCTGGTCGCCGGTCAGCGTGGCTCTCGATGGCTTCGTGGCATGGCGTTTGGCCGCGGATCCAATGGGCGGCGTATGGGTGCTCGACCGGGAAAAGAGTCAGTTGGCGCGAGTACGCGGACTCCCACTGGCGGATCACTCCATCGCAGGAATTCCCGCAGATGCCCTCCGTCCTTGCGAAGAGAATCCCGACCCGCCGCGCTTGACCCGCTTTCCGCTGGCGCTCACGCCCGGCGACAACCCGGTTGCGCTGGCCTGCCAGCCGGAGACAGGCGCGTTGGCGCTGCTCTGCTGGACCGAGGAAGACGACGCGGTGGTCTATCTCGACGTGCAGCGCGGGGCTGGCGCAACACGGCGCGTCCAACTGGCTGGCGCACACCATCCATTCAGCGCGGCGTGGGTCACGGCGGACCGGTTGGCAGTGCTTACGCCCGGCCTGACCGGTGAAGCGTTGGTCTACGAAATGAGCGCAGGGCTGGAGATCGGCGGCGGCATTGAGACAGAGCGAGTGGAAGCGGTCGGCGACTTTTACCCGTTGCGCAACTTCAGCGGCAACCCTTTCGCCCACGGGCTGGAGTTGCCGCCACACTACGTCACGACCCAGGGCTTGACAGCGCTGCATCCGCTGTCGCTGACCAGCTTTGCGCCCAGAGGCGAAGCCAGCGCCCGCCACTCTTTCGACAGCGGCGATAGCCAGACGGTCTGGCATCGGCTCTATCTGGAAGCCGTGATCCCACCCCATTGCGGCATCCGCGTGCTGCTGGCCGCCAGCGACTCGCCGCTGCCGCCGGCAGTGGAGGACGAGGACGAGGACGAGGAGGCTGGCTGGTTCGAGCACCAATTTGGCGAACAGTTTAGCGGGGCAACGGCCAAACGCAAGCCGCTTGGCGCGTGGGCGCCCCAGCCGTCGGAGATTGCGTTTCACCCAGGCTTCTTGCCTTGCGAATGCGAAAAAGATCGCGCCGGGCTTTTCACCGTGTTGATCCAGCGCCACGGCCTGCGGGTGACAACGCTGCGCGGTCGCTTTCTTCATGTACGCGCCATCCTCTCTGGAGATGGACGCTCCACGCCGGAACTTTATGCGCTGCGCGCCTACGCCTCGCGCTTCTCGTATGTGGACAATTATCTGCCGGAACTTTATCAAGAGTTGCTCTTTGGCCCCGCCGCGGACGAATCGATTGGCGATGGCAAGCCTCTTTCAGCGGCCGATTTTCTGGAACGGTTTATCGACAACTTTGAGGGCATACTCACGCCGCTGGAGGAGCGCATCGCCGACGCCTGGCTGTTGACCGACCCGCGCGGCGCGCCCGATGCAGCCCTGGAATGGCTGGGAAGCTGGATCGGCATGGCCTACTCCAGCGCGCATCCAGCGGCGACACGGCGTACTCTGCTGGCCAACGCCCCCGAACTCTTTCGCCGCCGGGGAACGTTGGCTGGTCTGGCCAAGACGCTGGAGATCGTCACCGGCGGTGCGCTCTCTGGCGGGGAAATTGTCATCGTCGAAAATTGGCGACTGCGCCGAACCTTCGCCACGATTTTGGGCGCAGATCTGGCCGCGGAGGAGGATCCGTTGCTGGCCGGCCTTTCGGTGAGCGGCAATTCCTTTGTCGGCGACACGCTCTTTATTGCCGACTTGAGCGACGCCGGTCGCAAGGAGTTCCTGGCCCTTTTTGCCGCGGATCTGCCCAAGAGCGACGCGGAGGAACAGGCGGTCGTGCGCTTTCTCGACCGGCTGGCCTATCGAGTCACACTGCTGGTCCATCAGGAAGTCAACCCGCAAGATCTGGGTTGATCCGCCAGGTTGTGGAGATGGAAAAGCCCGCGCATATCGAAGCTCAAGTTTTGCCGGCCATGCCAGCGCTTTTCGCGTGGGCATGGCCGCGCTGGTCGGCGTAGACAGTTACCTCGTCGATAAGCCGGCGCCGCGGCCTGTACGCGTGGACGAAAGCGCTCTGGGCGTGCGCGACCTGTTGCTGCGCCCGGCCTGTCTCGACCCGCGGCAGGTCGGTGGCCGCCCAACAGACAACACGTTTGCGACGCCCGCGCCAGTCGCCAATCTCCGCCATCCAGACCAAGCGCGCTTTGGCGAGTCTTTCCAATTGGATGGCAGCGCTTCCCAAGCCGCGGCGGGACACACCATACGCAGCTATTCGTGGACGCTGAAAGAAGTGGAGTAATACCGTTTGCTCTGTCAAGGACCGTGAATGGCCGGCAAGATGACAGGGCGAGAGAGGAAGCAACGCCTTGTCATCCTGCAACCTTGTCAGCCCATCATCTATGACGCTGCGGGGCGAGTCGGGATGAACCAACGCTGTAACGGCTCAATTGCAAGGAGAAACTCATGCCGATCTTCAAGCCGAATCAACCGATAGAGACCGACACACCGGTGGTGGAAGTCGAATCGCCGGACGCTGATCCGCTTCTGCCGGGCACTATGTCTTCCAATTGGTCGTCGTGGATGACGACGGCAACCAATCCACACCGGTCAACGCAAAAGTCGTCGTCATCGATCCGGGTCCGCGCGCAGTGATCAAGGCGGACGAGCGGGTGGCATTTGGCAAACCGTTCCGACTCAGCGGCGAGGAATCGACCGACATCGGAGCGGGCAAGATCGTCAAATATGTTTGGACGCTGGTCGAGCAAGGGTAGGCTACCCAGGATAGGTCTACAGATAGGACAGATGACACAGGTGTTTCTCTGTGCTATCTGCGAACTCTGTGGATGAATTGGATCACATCGGAAGGATTGGATGGCGCAATTCAGGCTCAACCAACCGATTGTCACGGAAAAGCCGGTGGTCGATGTGGACGCCGGGCTTCAGCCGGGTCGCTATCGATTTCGCCTGGTTGTGGAAAACCAGCGGGGCGTCGAGAGCGCGCCAGCCTTTGTGGATGTCACGGTTGTACGCGTCAGCGAGCCAACGGAGCCAGGCCGACCGACACGACCCATCGACCCATCGCTGCCGATCACGCCTGTGCGGCCCATCATCCAGCCGCAGCCTGTCACGCCGATTCGGCCCATTCCACCTCTGCCGCCGATCATTCGGACACAGCCGATTCGCAGCGCCGAAGAACCTGACGAAGAGCAGTCCAACGAAGATGCGTCAGAAGACGCGCCAGAAGACGCGCCAGAAGATGCGCCAGAAGACGCGCCGGAAGGCGCACTAGAGGACGACGAGCCAGACTCTTGAGCCGCCCCATTCTTGATTTAGGATCTACACCATGAGCAGACGCAGCGACCCATTGGCAACCAAACCACAATCACCCGACCGGCTCCACTTCGCCACCGGCATCCTGCTGGCGTTCTACTACGAGCCCGCGCCGGCGACCGCCTGGGAGTCGGCTACGCTACATCACCCACGACGCCTCGTTCGGCTGGTTCATCCGCAGCGTGCACAAGTGGGCCGCGACGCTGATGATCGCCGCCGTCATCCTGCATCAGATGCGCGTGTTCTTCACGGGCGCCTACCGGCGTCCCCGCGAACTCAACTGGATGGTCGGGATGCTGCTCTTGATCTGCACCCTCTCGACCGGGTTCACCGGGTACAGCCTGGTCTACGAGCAGCTGAGCTTCTGGGCGCCACCGTGGGAGCGAACATCGCCCAGACCGTGCCGCTCGTCGGCGGGCTGATCAAGAACAACACGACGACCAACGTCAAG
>JAAUPU010000512.1 GCA_012032975.1 Caldilineaceae bacterium
AGTTGTACACACCGGCGGAAGAAGCCGGTGCACTCTGGGAATTTCTGTTGAGCCAGGGCAAGGCCTTTGGCCTGCAACCCTACGGCGTGCTGGCCATGAACAGCCTGCGCGTTGAAAAGGCTTTCCCGCTCTACGGCGCCGACATCTCCCTCGACTACACGCCCTTCCATGTCGGGCTGGACCGTTGGATTCGTTTCGACAAGCGCGAGTTTGTTGGGCGCGAGGCGTTGTTGCGGGTGCAAGAACAGGGCATCGACGAGCGCTGGGTCGGTCTCGTGTTGGAGAGCAAGACGCCGGCCAACCCCAACGATCCCGTCTACAGCGTGGGCGACATCGCCTCATTTCGGACCATGAAGTTCAGCGGCGGCGAAGCGGGTGAAACCGACGAGGCCGCGCTCCCCGGCGAGCAGATCGGCCATGTGACGGTCAGTGTGATCGGCCACACGGTGGGCAAAACATTGGCCATGGCCTATGTCGCCACGAGCCACGCGTGGCCGGGCAGCAAGGTCGTCATTGTCAGCGCAGGTCGGCCCCTTCTCGCCACGGTCACGCCGACCCCCTTCTTCGACCCAAGCGGCGCTCGGCTGCGCGCCAAGACCAAGGATGGACCAGATCGCGTGGCGCCTGCTCCCGCAGCTTCGTACGCCGCTGCAACACGGCGTCCGGGCAAGCGAGAACCCAGGTCGTCGCAGCCCAACCCTCAACGCGGGAGAAAGGCGTAGACAGCCATGCGCAACACAGTCTTCGCCAATCGGTTCGACACCATCGTCGTCGGCGTGGGCGGCATGGGCAGCGCGGCGCTCCATCACATGGCGCGGCGCGGCAAGCGCGTGTTGGGGTTGGAGCGCTTCGACGTGCCCCACGACATGGGTTCCTCCCACGGCTACACGCGCATCATCCGTCTGGCCTACTATGAACACCCTTCTTATGTCATGCTGCTCAAGCGCGCCTACGAACTTTGGCGCGAGATCGAGCAGCGGTCGGGCGAGCGGCTGCTGCACATCACCGGCTCCATCGACGCCGGGCCGGCCGACAGTTGGGTCTTCAAGGGGTCGCTCCAGTCGTGTATGGAACACGATCTGCCCCATGAGGTCTACACCGGGTTGGAGTTGCGCGAGCGTTTCCCCGGCTATCAACTTCCCCACGAGATCCTCGCGCTCTACCAACCGGAGGGCGGCTTCCTCGCACCGGAGCGTTGCATCGTCTCCCACGTCTTCGAGGCCATGCGCCGCGGCGCCGAGATCCACGGGCGCGAGCCGGTGCTGGGCTGGGAGCCGCTGGGCGACGAGGGCGTGCGCGTCTTTACCGAACGCGCGACCTACGAAGCCGACAATCTGGTCATCACCGCCGGCGCGTGGAACGATCAGATGCTCGGCTTTCTAGACGGGCTGGCCGTGCCGGAGCGACAGGTGCTGGCCTGGTTCCAGCCAGAGCGCCCCGAGCTTTTCCAGGTGGACAACTTCCCAGTCTTCAACTTGCTGGTCGACGAAGGCCGTTTCTACGGCTTCCCGGTCCACAGCGTGCCCGGCTTCAAGATCGGCAAGTACCACCATTTCGAGGAATCGGGGCCGGCAGAGGAGGTCGAACGCGGCGTGCGGCACGAGGATGAACAGGTGCTGCGCGACCTGACCTCGCGCTACTTTCCGCAGGCCGCCGGCCCCACCATGACGCTGAAAAGCTGCATGTTCACCAACGCGCCCGACGGCCACTTTCTCATCGACCTGCACCCGCAATTTCCGCAGGTCTCCTATGCCTCGGCCTGTTCGGGGCACGGCTTCAAGTTCGCCAGCGTCATCGGCGAAATCCTGGCCGACCTGGCCCAATATCGCCAGACGCGCCACAACATCGAGTTGTTCAGCCACGAGCGCTTTGGCAATCGCGGCGGGTCGGCGTGGCAGCACGGCAGCGCTGTGCGCCGCCACGCCTCTCGGCAGCATGAACAACCGGCTCAACATCAACACGGGCTTGGCAGTGATAGAAATCTACACCGCGCCGGCGACAGACCCAGCGAGCGTCGCGCCCGCCAACAAGATCTGGCCATTCGTTCGCCGTGGAGATAGTGTGCCGTCGCATACCTGACAATCAGACCTTGGTCAAGGAAGTCACTGCTTGGGCAAAACAACGAAATGAAGCCAATGTCACCGTTGACTGGCAATTTGCGACCAAGGATGCTCGTGTCAAGCTCAAACGGCTGTATCCAACTCCAAAAGAGCAATGTTCAACCTAACAGAACCTAGTCCAGTGTCACTTCGCCGGTGGCGCCGTCGTAGGAGCCGATCTGGACGAACTCAGAGCCGTCGTCCGAGACGCCGAAAATGCCATAAAACGCAATGGCCTGGTCGCCGTTCTCGTCGAGGAAGGTCTGCACCGAGGTGCCGATGTAGTGGTTGGCGATAAAGGGAAGGATCTCCTTGACGCCCGCGCCATCGTTGCCGGCGGCCAACATGGAGAGCATCGCGACGTTGGCGGCGTCATAGGCGTAGTTGGTGAATGGACCCGGTTCGCTGCCGAATTTTTCGACGAAGGCGTCGACAAAGGGCTGGGTGTTGGGCGTCTGCCGGTCCGAGAAAGAGACCGATGTGAAGTTGGTGTCGGCCAGGAATTGACCGGCGGCTGCGTCTGCGAGAATGTCGGGATTGACCATGTTTTCAGCGCCAAGCCAATCGACCGTGCCCATGTTGGGATCGACCACGGCCAGTTGGAGCACCTTCTGCGCATCGCCCAGGAAGCAGATGCAGAAGAAGGCCGTCTTGCCGTTGGCGGAGAGACGCACGATCTCCGCGCTCACCTTGCTCACCTCGCCGGAGAGATCGGTCGGGTCCGGCGCATAGGTGGTGATGGAGACCTCGCCGCCGCCGTCGGCCTGGAAGCCTTCGGTGAAGATCTCTGTGAAGCCGTTGCCAAAGGGGTCATCGACCTGGAGGAAGACGATGTTCTCGTAGCCGCGACTCTGGGCAATATCCTTGAATGCCTGGGCGGCGAAGGTATCTGGCGGGTACATGACGCGATAAACATAGTCGCCTGGGATCGCGCCGGCCGGTGCGCTGGAGGCGGGCGCCACCAACACGATCTCGTTCTCGTCGGCATATTGCTTGGCGCCGAGAACCTCACCGGTGGTCAGCGGACCAACGACCACTTCGGCTCCGCTGGTCTGGACGATGGTCTGGACGGCCTTGGCCGCGCCGTCGGGCGTGCCTTCGGTATCCGAACTGGCGGTCTCAAAGGTGACGTTGGATCCGGCGGCTGCCAGTTCTGCATTCATCTGCTCGACGGCCAGGTCGATGCCTTTGCCGAAATCGGTTCCGAACGAACCCAGCGGTCCGGTAAAAGGCTGCGCCACACCGAGGACATAGCTCTGGGCGCCGCTCTCGGTCTGCACTTCAACCGGTTGACAGGCGGCAAGTACGATCGACATGACAAGAAGCGCCATGCCCAACCAAAGATTTCTTTTCATTCTGAACTCCTTTGCGAGTGGGATGATTGGGTTGCTTTCGAAGCGTCTATCAGGTCGCCATCATACTATAGCTGTACCGGTTGTGCAATCCAGAGTTGTTTACATAAGTTGTCAGTTGCTCCCTTTCGGCGGTCCTGCTGATGGCGCCTGTTTATGGGTTTGACCGGAAGATGGGTATAATCCATCGGACCCTGAGAACAGACCTTCCATGCGCCATCCATACAGAAAGCAGACAGACCCCGCGTGTCCAGCGCGCTCCTCTTCGACTCCCTTGTCCGCACCTTCCAGGTTGGCAGCCTCTACGCATTGATGGCCATCGGCCTGACGCTGACCATGGCCGTGATCAAGCTGCCCAACTTTGCCCACGCCGAGTTGATCACCGTCGCGCGTACACCGCGCTGGTAATTTCGCTGAGCTATTCGCCAACCCGCTGCTGATCGTC
>JAAUPU010000513.1 GCA_012032975.1 Caldilineaceae bacterium
TGGCGTGGGAATCCCAAGCGCATTCTCGGAGGCAAAGGCCACCATGTAAAGAAAGTAGACCACCAACGACGTGGCGAGGCTGATGACCAGGGGTGTGCCGGGGATCATCACGAGCAGGCCGATGGCGGCGCTGATCAAAAGAGCCAGTACGATGGCCCCTTTGTATCCGACTGAAACGGCCTGGGGCGCCAACAGAGCGATCATGGCCAACAGGAACAGAGTGAGGGGCTGGAACGCGTGAACCCGCTTGGGGACGTTCATCCGCTCGATACGGACATGCATGGTTGCCGTAACGCCGACGCCGATCGATAGGAGCGCTGCTAAAACGAGTTGCCAAGTCATCTGCTACTTCCGGCAAGACCGCACAGGTGCTGCGGATGGTGAATTTCATCTATTTTACTTCAAGCATGATGATACCACGTCATCCGCAATCCGGTTCTGGAGAGCAATTCACAATGCGAAATGAAGGGAAGCGAAGTGGCAATCTTCTGCTCGGCTGCCAACATAAAAGACGGGAGTCCACAGATATGGACCCCCGTCATCAAGCGCGTGCCGCGACTGTAGGGCTTGCCAAAGCGCCTCCCGAAAAAGACTCAATCCGGGAGGAACCAGCTCAACACAGTGCTGACAATGCTGATCACGACGCTGCCCATCAGCGCCGCCACGAATCCACCTGTCTCCAGCGCACCGCCGCTCAGCCACCCCGTCAGCATCAGCATCAAGGCATTGATGACGAAGGTGAAGAGGCCGAGTGTCAACACAGTAATCGGCAGGCTAAAGAGCTTCACGATGGGTCGAATCAGCGCATTGACCAGGCCAAAGATGATGGCCACCAATAGGATGTTCTGAACACTGTCCGACAGTTGTATGTCGTCGATGAGATAGGCTGCGGCCCAAATGGCGACGGCGTTGATCAGGATACGCAGGATGAGTTTCATGGGGTATCGCCTCCTCTTCAGGTCGGAAGATGCGGCCCACGGAGAAGTGGGCCAGTAAAACGTGGCCAGTAAAACAGAGAGGGCACGATAGGTTGTATCGCGCCCTCTGAAATCGATCATGCTACACAGATTGCCGTACTCATCTGTGACTGCGCTGCAAAAAGCCCTCTTTGCCACGAATTTCACGAATCAGCGCGAATTCTCTTGTCGGCCCCAGAGAGAAAGTTCGTGCCAATTCGTGGCTGAACACCATTTTGCAGCTAAGTCATCTGAAATCAGCGCATTCTGAACGCCATGATGATGGCTGCGATCCCACCGACAATGCCGAAGATGCCGATAATGAATGGCAGGGTAGCGGCAGCGATCAGCGGTGAACCGAGCAGGATGAGGCCGAAGATGATGCTAATCACACCGAGAATGCCGATGCCCCAGCCCCCGCCTCGAAAGGCCTGGAAGATCCCAATGGCGCCGATGATGAGGCCCTGGATGGCGATGACGATGATCAGTGTCGTTGGCACCAGACGGTACTCCACCAGGGATGCTGGATGATCCAGATACCGGCAACGATACCCAAAATGCCGGAGAAGAGCTTCCATCCCCACATGTGGCTGTCGATGAAGATGTTGACCAGTGACATGATACCTGTGATCAACCAGTAGATGCCCAAGACCTGGATCAGGAAGACGGTCGTTTCGACTGGTGATTGCAGGAGGAGGATACCGATGACCAAGGCGGCGATGCCCTCGATCAAGACGATCCACCACGGGACGACTCGTTGTTCAGCGGGTGCGACTGCAGTTGTCATTGTGATTACTCCTTTGCGAATGATAGATGATCGTTGTGTACGCGTATACCTAAATGTTGGGTGCCTGGCCGGTCGAGCGCAGTTCAGACAGAGTATAGTAGATGGCTTTGGCGCACGCAAACAGGTGTTCTGCCTGCAAGCCAAGAGCAATACCATCCTCCTGCGTAGTTTGACGTTCGAGACGACAAAAAGTTATTGTCAATTCTCGGGCAGAAGATCTCCCACAGCTTCAGTGCCAAAACAGCGGCCCGTGAACCACTGGGAAACCCGGTTGGAGGATCAGCCGCGCGCGCGGCTTCGCGCCACCGGACGGGGATGCTGCCAGACGCGCTGCGCGTCCATCTACTTTTTGTGAGAATGGTGCGCCTTACCGGGGTGAGCATGTTGCGCCTTGCTGTCGTCATGTCTACTGGGGCCCATATCCACCACAGGACAGCGATTCCAGTGATGAGGACCACTGCGCCAAAGATCGGCAGACCACCGCTCATCCAGTAAAAGGCGGGCGACATCAACGCCACGACAAGAATTGTCAGCAAGATTCGGCTCATGGTTTCAGTTGTCATAATGATTTCTCCATCAATGAGAGTTGAAACGGTTGGACCCAATCCCGGTACCCGGTGAAATCGGCTTGCGCGCCGACCGGCGCCCCGGCAGAATTGGATTGAGCATAGTATAGCACGAACCCACCTCTGTAGCATTGGCCGTGCGAGAGAAATGATCTCCACGCTCGACCTCATGCTGGGCAGTTTGCTGGAATAGGCAGGTCACCCAGATTTAGAGCCAGAACTGGATTCCTCATCCAGCGCCCGGTCGATCCGTTTGCGCAGCGCCAGCGCCGCGATGACGCCGCGCTCTTCCAGTCTGTTGGCCGCGGCGCCGGTGAACTCCAACGCCAGTCCGGCCAGCCCTAGCCCGAGCAACCATGCCTTGCGGGTGGCAGAAAAGAGATTTGCTGGGAGCGTGACCGCCTCGTTGCGCGTATCGGACACTTTTTCGACCGGCCGTTCGCTTGAATCCATGCGTCACCACACCATCATCTGGAACCTGGATTGGGCACTGGGTCCAGCACTTCCGGTCTGTGCATCATATAGGAGTAAGGGGCGACCGTCGATCCAATCCGGTCGGCATACATCTGGGTGAATTTGGCGCCGTACAGGAACATCCAGGCGGAATAGTAGACCCAAATCAGGAAAACGATCAGTGTTCCCGCCGCGCCATATAGAGAAGACAATGAGTTGTACGAGAGGTAGATGCTCAAGACGTAGTTGCCGAGCCAGAAGAGCACGGCGGTCAACCCTGCGCCCGGCCACACATCGCGCCAGAGGATTTTGGCCTGGGGCAGTACTTTTAATACGATGGCAAAGAGCACCATATAGAGCAGGGGCGAAGACCAGAGCTTCAGGATGGGCGCCAGTCCGCCCAGGAAATCGGCAAGCCGGTCCATCTGGTCGTGTGGCACCGTGGCCCAAATCGTGTTGATGATCAGCGAGCCAAGCACCAGAAAACCGAGCGCCAACACAAGGCTGGCTGACAGCAGGCGAGACTTGGCAATGGTCAGAATACTTTGCCTCACAGTCTCCGAGCGCGGCATAATGTCCCACATGGCGTTGAGTGCGGCCTGAAGTTGCAGGAAGACCAACGAAGCGCCATAGATCAGCAAGAACGCGCTGATGACGGTCGTGACGCTGCTAGGCCCGGTGACATCGAGATTGTTGCTCTCGATGATCTCCTGCACCATGGTGCCGGCAGCTTCTCCGAAGCGACTGTCTACGGCCAGCACGACGGCGCTCGTCACTCGCTGTGGATCAAAGACACGCGACGCAATCGCGATCACCAGAAAAAGCAGCGGTGCCAGCGAGAAGATGGTGTAGTAGGCCAGCGCCGCGGCATGGGTGGACGCGTCGTTGCGGTTCCAACCGTAAAATGTGTCGCGCAGCAAAAAAAACGCGGCCTTGAGAAAACTCATCTCTCTTCAACTTCTTCTGGCTGAAACGCACCGAGGGCCAACTCAACGAAGCCCGTCGCTGCGGTTGTTGCTATCATTGCGAACGATGCTATTGTACAGACCAATACCCAATGGTGGAAACCAGGGCAGACCCATGGGCCTCATTCAGAGATGGGAAGTGATTGCTCCCGCGGTATTGGGA
>JAAUPU010000514.1 GCA_012032975.1 Caldilineaceae bacterium
TGTTTGCCGCCAAGACCGATGCTATAGGCGCGCCCGCCGAGTTTGTCGCGTTTCTCAAATACGTCGACTTCGTAGCCGTGTGCGGCCAATCGCGCTGCGGCTGCCAGACCGCCAAATCCACTGCCAATGATGATGATTTTTTCTGTCATGTCTCCCCTTCTTTCGTGACGCAGAATTTTATGCTGCTTGTTCAACTTGCAGGTTAGAAACCGGCTTTAGACTGAATACCCTGTGCGGCGTGCACGCCAGTAGATGCCTGGGAGGCGACGCAGCTTTTGTTGTTTAGTCAGGTGTGCCCGATATGTGAAGTTATTGTAGTCATTGGCTTCGATATCGGTCAAGATGGCGCGATACAGTTCGGCGGCCGCAGCGACAGCGAAGCGTCCCTTTTGCCGAGCAGGGCGATGCCGGGCAAGGCCATGGTCAGCAGCGTCATGTTGGTGCGGAAGTTGCGCTGGTTGCCAAAGACGCGGTCACGCAGCTTTGCGCTCGACCGACGCGGCGGTTGCACCTGTCCCTGTTGGCCTAGACCATCGATTGACCCACTTGCCGCCGATGATGGATTCTCAAGTGTGCTCACGGTCGCTCTCCCTCAAAACCCGCTGGGTCAACGCTCTGTCAGCGCGTCATTCTTGTCGGCAAGTGGAGCTTCTTCGCCGCTGAGGTTCAATTGCCGCAACTCGCGCTCGACATTCACCAGATGCTTGAGCATGGCCTGTTTTGCCCGCACCGGATCCCGCAACTTGAGCGCCTCGACGATGGCAGCATGATCCTGCACAGATTGGCGCGTCACGCCGTCAATCTGCACGGTACGGCTGCGACTGACGTGGCCAAGCTGGCTGATGCTGGCCGTGAAGCGTTCCAGGATGCTGTTGCCAGCAGCCTTGGCAATCCGCTCGTGGAGCTCGACATCGGTGAGGACGAATGCATCGTAGTCATCGACATGGCCGATGGAGCGAGCCAGACATTCCTCGATCTGGGTAATTTCTTCGTCGGTAACTCGTTCGGCGGCCATCGCGACAAGGCCCGGCTCCAACACCTTGCGCGCCTCGAACAACTCCAGGAAGGTCGAATCGGTCAGCCCGAAGACAAAATCCAGATGCGACATGAGCAGCCCGGGTTCCAGCGAGCTGACGTAGGTTCCGTCGCCCTGCCGGATCTCGATGATGTTCATGATCGACAGCGCACGCAACGCCTCGCGCAACGAGGGCCTGCTCACCTGCATCATCACAGCCAACTCCCGTTCCGGGGGCAGCTTGTCGCCGGGCCGCAGCTCGCGTTCCCGAATCAAAGAGAGCAGATTGTCAACGATATCTTCAGAGATGGCCTGCTTCTTGAAGGTGCCAAATACGGTCTCAGACGCGGTCATGCTTATCCTGTCTGCGGAACCGGCGCGGCAGGGTCGATCAACCCCGCGCTGCGCAGTTCCTGCCAGAAGTCGTTCGGGATGGGTGCGCTCAGGGAATGAATATTGGCGGCGATTTCGTCGGTCGAGACGGCGCCAACCACCAACCCGGACACGCCAGGATGGGCCAGCGCAAACTGGAGCGCAGCCGTGTGCAGGGGCACCCCCGTGCTGCTGACAGACCGCGTCAATATCCTGCACCTGGGTAAGGATATCGGGATGGGCCTCGCGATAGTTGTGGCGCGCGCCTGGCATGGGTCCGGTCGCGAGGATGCCGCTGTTGAAGACACCGCCCAGCAGGATGCCGATCCCCTTTTCCTGGCAGTGGCCGAGGAAGTCGAGCGCGCCCTGCTCCAACAGCGTGTAGCGCCCGGCCAACAGAAAACAGTCGAAGTCGCCAAAGTGGGAGAAGTTGAGCAGCGCCTCCCACTGGTTCATCCCGGCGCTGATGGCCTTGACAATCCCTTGCTCGCGCAGTTCGACCAACGTCGGGAAGGCTTCTTCCAGCGCCTGCTCCTGATGTTTGTCTGGGTCATGGATGTGCAAAATGTCGAAGTGGTCGGTGCGCAGTCGCTCCATGCTGCCCTCCAGACTTTTCAACACCCCATCGCGGCTGAAGTCGAAGACGAGGCTGCCGTGCTCAGGATCCAAGACCCTGCCTACTTTGGTGGACAAGAGGTATTGGTCGCGGGCGATGCCGGTCAGCGCCTGGCCGACCAAGGTCTCGCTCAAACCCGCTCCGTAGAGGGGCGCAGAGTCGAACAGGGTGATGCCTCGGTTGAAGGCCGCCTGGATCGTCTCGATGGCCACGTCTTCGGGCGTGTGGCGATAGAGGCCAGAGATCGGCGCGGAGCCGAAGCCCAGAACGGGGATGGTGATGCCGGTGCGGCCCAACGCAGCGTGTGAAATCGACATGGTTTTGGCTAATTCTCCAACTGGGCGAGGTCAATCTTGTCCTGGGCGACCAGCTCGGAGAAGAGGGCCACGGTCTCGTCGGTGGCGGCTTCCAGCGAAGTGTGCGGAACCTGGCGGATGATCGCGCGCAGTCCGCCATCGTCCAGATCTGCCGGGAAGGGCAGGATGTTGCCAGCTTCGAACGTGAGTTTGGCAGCGGGGAATTTGCTCGTCAACATGCCAACGAAGGCCGCCGCATCGGTCACGTCGTTGCGCAGATTGCACGTCGCCGCGCCCTGGTGACCCGAGCGCGCACAGGCAATGAACATCCGCGCCACATCGTCAGCATATTGCAACGCAAAGGGACCGCCAAAGCGAATGTGAAAAGGTCGGTCCGCGACAATCGCCAGCATCGCCTTGGCGATGTCAGAGGTCATGCCCTGGTCGCGGCCCACACCCGTAGACGATGTAGGGTCGCAGCCCTATGCTGGGAATCTGCCAGTCCTGCCAATAAAGACGCGCCGTGCCCTCGTTGGCTGCTTGTAGACGCCGTAGAGCGTCATTGGATGGAGAGCCACGTCGTCTTTGACAGGCGTCTCTGGGTAATATTCAGTCGGCCCAAGCACGGCCAGCGAGCTTGCATATGAAAGACCTTGCACCTGGCCCCAATAGGCTCGCGCGGCCTCGAAGATGTTGACGGTGCCCGTGACATTGACATGGGCGCCCAGCGAAGGATTGCCACGGCAGAAGGGAACTTGCAACCCGGCCAGGTGGATGATGTGGGTGACGCCGTGGTCGGCCACCACCTTCTTGACCGCTGCCAGATCGGTGACATCCAGCCTGGCAAAGCTGACGCTCTCCAGCGCTTCATCAGAGAGCAACAGCCGCGGCCGCGCTGGGTCGGTGGCGAGATCGGTGGCAACCACCTTGACCCCTTCCGCAACCAGATTGCGGATGACCCAGGCGCCGATGCAGCCCAAGGAGCCGGTGAGCATGAAGGTCTCGTTGCCCATCCTCAACTCTCCTCGACACACGGGTTGGTCAGTTGCCCCAGCCCCTCGACTTCCACGGTGACGATATCGCCATCCTTGAGGAAGACCGGCGGTTTGCGGAACGCGCCGACGCCCGGCGGCGTGCCTGTGATGATGACATCGCCGGGCAACAGGGTGAATGCACGGCTCAGATATTCGATGAGATAAGGAATCTTGAAGATCAGTTCTTTGGTGTTGGAATCCTGCACGACCTGGCCGTTGACAGTGCAGCCCAGCGTCAGGTTGTGCGGATCGGGCACCTCGTCGCGAGTGACCAGGGCCGGTCCGAGCGGACAGAAGGTGTCGATCGATTTGCCGCGCACCCACTGGTCGCCCTTCTCCATTTGCAGATCGCGCGCGCTGACGTCGTTGCAAACGGTGTAGCCAGCGATGTAGTCGAAGGCGTCTGCCTCTGGGACGCGAAATGCGCTCCGCCCAATGATGATCGCCAGCTCGACTTCCCAGTCCACTTTGCTGGTCTCGTTCGGATTCCAGCGGATTTCGTCGCGGCGCCGATGATCGACGAAGGCCACTTGGTGAACATTGGTAGCCACTTGA
>JAAUPU010000515.1 GCA_012032975.1 Caldilineaceae bacterium
AACCCGAACCTACAGGTCGCCAGATTCCATCATCCTGTTGCCCCCATCACAAAAATTCGTGTAATTTCGTCTAATTCGTGGCAAAAAGCCCTTCCAAGCGCCTTGACTTTGCGCTGATCTTGACGATAATAAAGCCAGTCAGCGCGCCCATTCCCACTGACACCCACCGCCGTTGCAACCGTATGTGAGGGAAAGCCATGACATTCAACCACCGCGACTACATCCAGCGCTATCTCGAAAATTTTGCCCAGAGTGCAACCGCGATCAACGACGCGGCCGATCAAACAGGTCCGGCTGACGCTGGCCGATGTGGCCGACGGCGATACGTTCTGGTGTTGTCTGGGCGTCCACCATCTGACGCCGGTCGAGAACCAGGCCCGCCACAACGCGTTTGTGGACACACTCGACGAGAGCGGCGCGCGGGTCAACGACCCCAATCTGCGCATCGGCTGGACCTGGGAAGGCCGTTCGGGCGACCAGAACGCGCCGCCCGCCCGGCTGGACAAACCGGCCAGCGAGCCAGGTGGCAACGTGCCCATCGAAAAGGGCATGAACCTGGAGCTATGGATCCAGGGCGATGGATTGCCCAGCGATCATGTGGTCAACATGCACACCCGCCACGATGACGAGCGCGGGCCTGGCGCGAAATCTGGAACTCGTTTTGGCCACCACTCCTATTACACGTCTATCAGCGCCGCCGCAAGAAGGTCGCCGGTGGTCAGCCGCCGGTCACACCGCCGCCTGTGGAGCCGCCACCCGTCACACCGCCGCCGATTGACCCTGCCACCACCACGCCCACCGACGAGACGCGCCGCCGCCGCCTGCTGGAAGAGGCAGCCGCGCGACAGGTGATCCAGTTCAACCCGGACGCCGCGCTCCAGAAGCGCATCTTTGCCGATGGTTTTGTGCCCAACTCTGCTGAGTTTACGATTGAGGTTGCGGGCGTCGCCTATGTCGCCCAGCGCGCCGAGCAGTTGGGCAGCGGGGAAGTGCGGGTCTATTATGTAGCCGTCGGCGATTGGGCCAACGTCCGCTTTGTTCGCAGGGATGAGGAGTAGAAGATCATGTCTACACGCAGCGCAAAGGTGGGCGTCCACGGTCGCAATGGGGACCGTTGGGAAGATGCCGATTACCAGGTGGTCCGCGACGCCAAGATCGAAGTCGTCAAGATGATGACGGTTTCCAACGTGGATGTCTTCCGCCGGCTCAAGCAGGAGAACCCCGATCTCCAGATCATCACCCGGCTGCATGGCTCTGGCTTTGGCGAGGGGCACCACCCAACGGCCGAAGAATATGCCAACCAGATGATCCCCAAGATGCGCGAGCTTCAGCCCTATTGCACCGATTTCCAGGTCCACAACGAACCCAACCATGTCCACCGCTACGAGGGTTGGGGCAATTCAGACGACGACGCGCGCGACTTCAACGCCTGGTTTCTGGATGTCTTCGCCCGGCTCAAGCAAGCGTGCCCCTGGGCCAGCCTGGGTTTTCCCGGCCTGGCTGTGCCAGACCCGCTCCACCGCGACAAGGCGTGGTTGACGCTCTGCAAGCCCAGCATCGAAAAGGCCGACTGGCTGGGCTGTCACTGCTACTGGCAGACGCCCAATGACCGGCCATCGGTGATGCTGGAGGAACACAGCGGTCTTTGTTTCAAGTATTATCACGCCGCCTATCCCGACAAGGTCATCCACATCCTGGAATGCGGCAACTCCAACGGCCAGGGCGCGGGCTTCTCCACCGACCCCAAGCTCTACGCCGACGAATATGTGCGCTGGCTGACCGAGGTCTTTAAGTACCCCTATGTCGCATCGACCGCGTTCTTCATTCTCTCCTCGCCCGATCCCGTCTGGGATTCGTTTGCATGGCGCACCAAGAGCGCGCTGAAAGATCGCATCGTCGCGGCCATCGGCGGCATGGAACGCCCGACCTTGCAGGCGCCCCAGATTCAGCCGCCTCAGCCGCCGCCGGTGGATGGCGACGGGGTCCAGATCGGTCGGATCCCGCTGGTCTTCTCCCACCAGAAGCTGATCGACGCCTTCTTCAATGCGGCCACCGCGTTGGGGCTGGGCAACTGGGATCTGCTCACCAAGGCCGGATTCGATGTCAACCAGTTGGCCGCCGACCGGCCGGCGATCTTCGCTGGCCCTACGGTGGACGACATGCCCGGCCTGAGCGCTTCGGAGAAGACGCTGGTCAAGCAGAAGCTGATCGTGCAGATGCGCCGAACCACACTCTGGAAAGGCAGCGTCGATGCGCCGGCCGGCCTCAACATGCGCGCCGGGTCGGGCGGCGACCAGACGGTGCTGGAGCTTCTGCCCAACCTGGTATCGCTCGATGTGCTGGACGATTCGGGCGAATGGCTTTTTGCCGCGGCCAGCGACGATCTGGCTGGCTTCGTCCACATGGATTTTGTCCAGAAGCCCGCGGCTGTCCAGCCGATCCCGCCGCCTCCGCCCCCGCCGCCAGCATCAAAGCCGACCGGCGTCCTGGCCTTGCCTGGCTTCCTCGCCTCCATGCCAGAACTGCTGGCCACGCCGCTCGTTCCGGCCACGCCGATCACATTGGCCAACGACGCGGGTGCAGGCGCGCAGATGTTGGCGCGCATCTGGAATCGCTGGGGCGGTCTTGTGGGTGCGGTCGCCGCCAAGCTGGGGATCGACCCGGCGGTCGCGATCGCGGTCCTGGCCGTGGAATCGGGCGGCGCCGGCTTCTCCGCGGATGGCCGCATGATCATCCGCTTCGAGAACCACCTCTTCTATCATTACTGGGGCAAACAGCATCTAGAGCGTTATCAACAACACTTCACCTTTGATTCGGCCACCACCTGGCAAGGTCACCAGTGGCGAGCGACACCGGACGCGCCATTCCAGGAGTTTCACGGCAACCAGCCGATGGAATGGCAGGTGTTGACCTTTGCCCGCACGCTGGATGACAGCGCCGCGCTGCGGTCGATCAGCATGGGCGCGCCCCAGATACTGGGCAGCAACTTCAGTCGCATTGGCTATGCCAACGTGCAGGAGATGTTCGCCGCGTTTCAGGCCAGCGAAGCCAATCAATTGCTGGGGTTATTCGATTTTGTCAAGGCAGATGCCGCCATGCTCGCGGCGCTGCGCAATAAGGAGTACACCGCGTTTGCCAGCGGCTACAACGGACCGGGGCAGGCCAGCTATTATGCGGGGTTGATCGAGAAGTGGGTCCAAGCCTTTGCGCTCTTGCAGGTTCCCACCGCAGCGGCTGCAGCCAGCCGCAGCGGCGCAGTCGCAGCGGCATCTGGCCTGGCCTTGGACGACGACCTGGACGTGGCGATTGCCTACTTGCCCATGCCGCGGCCCAACGAAATCTTCACGACCGTGCCGCCGCAGGGCGTGCGTGAAGAAGCCGATGGGAAGCCGACCGAGCCGACCGTGGACCCCGAACTCTACTCGATCTGGGTGCATCACGTGGAGCAGGGGTTGGCCAACAACAACATCATGTTCAAGCGGGTGCTCAGCGCCTTCATGGTGCCTTACTACATGACCGTGGTGATGTATGTGCTGCTCTTCCTGGTCGGCATCGGCCTCTTCGTGGTCGCGGCCCGGTTGAGCGCCAACCAGGGTACCCAGTTGGCCGGTCTGCTCTTTGGCGGGTTGGGGGTGGCGACCTTCCTGGGTTTCTTCATCAGCAAACCGCTGCGCTCGCTGGAGGAGAATCTCCAGTTCATCACCTGGCTGGGCATCGTCTACAATACCTACTGGACCCAACTGCTCTACATGCAGGACAGCAGCACGATCCACGACGACCTGAAGCGCGCCACGCAGGAGGCCGTGGAGCAGATCGACTACATCATCGAACGCAACGCAAAGCTGGCAGGCAAACGACCCGACGCCAAGCAAGATTGACCACCGAATC
>JAAUPU010000516.1 GCA_012032975.1 Caldilineaceae bacterium
AAGACCTTCAGGTCGTGGTGAAGCGAGGGGAACTTGTCCACAACCTCGCGATTGTATTTGTCCTGCTCCGACCAGAGATGCTCCTGGCGGAGTTCGGTCTTGCGTCGTTTCTTCTCGTGGTCCTCGCGAAATTCGTCCATCTCGCGACGCATCCGCTCTTCGGCCAGACGCTGCAACTCCTGGACCTGACTCTGTTCGCGCAGGATCAAGTCCTTAAATTCCTGCATCTCCTGCACTGCGCGCCGGCTGACATCCATCTGCTGGGCAAAGCTCTGGACCCGCTCGTAGGATTGGGCAACCAGCGACTTTTGCTCGTCGATGGTCTCTTGCCAGCGGGTGATGACCTTTTCACGTTCGGCGAGTGTGGCGCGCGTCTGCTCCATGAAGGTGACCTGCGCCTCGCGCAGCGCCTCCACCACCGGCGGCAGCTTTTCGATCCGGGCGGTCGTCTTGCGCACGCTCTCTTCAAGTACGGGGATGCGTCCGGCCACGGCCTCGACGCGCTTGAAAAGCTCGACTGTTTCTTGCTGAAGTTGGACGATCCGTTTGCTGTCGCTGGTGCGCTGTTCGGCCAAGAAGGGCACTTGACGAGTACGTTCTTCGATCTCCTTGGCCAGGCCGCCAATCTGGTTGCGAACGCCCATGATCAACTCGGAGAGACGCTCGTCTTCGACCGCACGGATCTCGATGGATTCTTCCAAGCGAGTGATGCGGGGCAATTCGCGGCGCACCTCGCTGATCTCGCGGCTCAACATTTCGCGGTCTGCCAATCGCGAGCGCTCAAGCTCGCGCTGGGCCTGCACCCTGCCTTCATCCCCGCGCTCGACCAGGTTGGTGATCTCCATCTTGGTGTTCTGGATGGCGTGGTCCAATTGGTCGAACTTGGTGAATTGGGATTGGGTGCCAGCCAGACGTCCCTCCAACTCTTGAATGCGCCGGGCCTGCTCGATAATATCGGCCGACTGAGCCTCGATGCGCTGCTGCAAACGTGCGATCTCCGCACGGTCGCGGCGATGCTCTTCGTCCAACCAGTTGACCATTTGGGCGAGTTGCGTTACATCCATCGGATGTCACCTCAATCTGGGATAGTATGCCATCTGCGGGCCGCATGTGGGCCGGGTTCGATCTGTCGGCCATTATACCACTGTCGCAAAGCCGAACCAAACAACCTGGGAATTCTGGCTCACCTTTACGATTGCAACGCTGGCGTCTGGGATCCAGATATTTTGGCTCTGATTGTTTGCCCGATCCCAAGTTCGGCTGATACAATAGCGAGTATCTTCTAACACCCGCAACGAATTTGCTCCCTTGTCAACGCCGACAACGTATGTACTTCGCACGCCCACAGACGACCTTTGGTTCGTCCGAATTTTGGTGGGCACTGTTCATGTTGATGGCAGTCTGACCGGCCCAGTCGAATGCTGGCGCGTAACGGCACTGTCATTGTCCATGAGTCTTGAGAGTGAGTCTATGCGCATTGGCGTTGACGCCCGGTTGATGCACCATCAGCGGCCGGTATCAGTCGGTATACACGACATCTGTTGCACGCTTTGGCCCGGTTGAATGTGGATGACGAGTTTCTCGTCTTTCAACATCGAAAACATCGCACGCCGCTGCTCGACCACGCCGGTTTCCGCCGTGTGACGCTCTATTCACCGGTGCACACGCGAGCGGAGCAATTTTCGCTGCCCGTGGAGTTGTTGCGTTTTCGCCTCGACCTGCTCCACAGCACCGACTTCATCCCGCCACTCTATTCCCACCTTCCAACGGTGATCACGGTACACGACCTGGCCTTCCTGCATTGGCCGCACTTCGTGACCGCTGATGGCGCGGCCTATTATGGTCAGATCGACCGCGGCGTGCGCCATGCGCGCCACGTGATCGTGCCCAGCGAGAGCACCAAACGCGACCTGATCGCCCAACTGGGTGTGCCCGCGAGCAAGGTGAGTGTGATCTACGAAGCGGCCGACGAGAGCTTCGCGCCGCTGGAGATTGAAGCCACCCGTGTAGCGGTCCAGCGCAAGTATGGTCTGCCCGAGCGTTACATCCTCTTTGTCGGCACCATCGAACCGCGCAAGAATATCGCCGGCCTGCTGGCCGCGTTTCGATACCTGCGCGATGTCTATCATCTCACCGATCTGGGGTTGGCGATCGTGGGCGGGCAGGGCTGGCTCTATGAAGAGACCTTGGCCATGATCGAAGAGTGGCAGCTCCAGAACCAGGTCTATCTGCTCGGTCGCGTGGCCGACGACGACCTGCACCGACTCTACGTGGGTGCGGCGTGCCACGCACACCCGGCCCACTATGAAGGTTTTGGGCTGCCGCCGTTGGAGGCCATGGCGTGCGGCACGCCCACGGTGGTGAGCAACATCAGCAGCCTGCCCGAGGTCGTCGGCGACTCCGCTCTTCTCGTCGATCCCAATGAACCGGAAGAGCTGGCGATCGCGCTCCACCGGCTGTTGACCGACGCCGATCTTTGGCAAGAGATGCGCGAGAAGGGCCTGCGCCGCGCGGCGTTCTTTAGCTGGGATCAAGCTGCCCGCAAAACGATGGAGGTCTATCGCAGCGTTGCAGACGACCGGGAACTTTCGCCGGCCCAACCTCACACATCCTCAAACCAGACCAATCCCCCCTGAGCCAGTGGCGCTGCCGGAACCTTTTCTGGTTGCCGATCACCCAGCGACCTCCAAGCCATGAATCTCCTCTTTCTGACGCCCCCAATTGCCCTACCCCCCCGCACCAGGGCACGACCATTCGCAACTACAATCTGATCCGGCACCTGGCGGCTCACCACACAATCGATCTGCTTACCTTTCTCGCCCCTGGGGAGCGTTTGGAAGCAGAGAACCCACTGCACGCGCACTGCCGCCGCATTGCCACGGCTGCACAGCCGCTGCGCACCACCCAAGAGCGGCTGCGCAGCACCGTTGGCGCTCTTGCGCCAGATATGGCGTTGCGTTTGGAAAGCCCCGAGATGCACGATCTGACCGCCGAATTTGTCGCCGCGGGGCGCTATGACATCGTGCAGGCCGAGGGCATCGAAATGGCCCAATACGGCGTGCAGGCCATCTCGACCGCTTTGCGCGGGCCAGATCCGGAGCCGGCGCTGATCTTCGACGACCACAACTGCGAGTATCTGCTCCAGCAGCGCAACGCATTCAACGACCTACGCTCCCCCCGACGCTGGTTAGCGGCCGGCTATTCCCTGGTGCAGTGGCGCAAACTGCGGCGGTACGAAGCCGCCATCTGTCGGCGCGCCGCGGCCACCGTCACCGTCAGCAACGCAGATCGAGACGCGCTGCTCTCGCTTGCGCCTGAGGCGAAGGTCACGGTGGTCTCCAACGGCATCAATTTGGATGATTATGAAACGGCTGGGGCGGTTCAACTCGACCAACCGTTGCGGCTGGTTTTCACAGGCAAGATGGATTATCGTCCCAATATCGATGCGGTGTTGTGGTTTGCCAACCAGGTCTTGCCGCTGATCCAGGCTCGCGCTGAAGGCATCCGCTTCCAGATCGTTGGCAGGAACTCCCACCCGCGGCTGGATGGGTTGCGCAGCAACCCGGCCATCGAGATCACGGGCGCGGTCGCGGAGACGACGCCCTACATTCAGGCCGCAGCGGCCTATGTGATCCCCATGCGGGTGGGCGGTGGCACGCGCTTCAAAGCGCTGGAGGCGATGGCGTGCGCAGTCCCAACGGTAAGCACACGCCTGGGCGTCGAGGGGATCGAGGTGCAATCGGGCAGAGAAATGCTCCTGGCAGATTCGGCGCAGGAGTTTGCAGATGCAGTCTGTCTGTTGCTTGAGGATGTGCGGGCCGGTGGTGACGAGCGACGGCGTCTGGGCCAGCACGCTCGCCGTTTTGTAGAGACCTATTATTCCTGGG
>JAAUPU010000517.1 GCA_012032975.1 Caldilineaceae bacterium
CAGGTGTGGACTACAACGTCGTCTCCGGCACGCTCACATTCAGCGGCGCCGATGGCGAAATCCAGACCATCGTCGTGCCGCTGGTGAACGATTCCACCGCCGAGCCTGACGAGATCTTCCGGGTCCAGATCGGCAATCTGCAAGCTGGCGGGCTTAGCGTGGCCATCGACCGCGGTCTCGCTACGGCCACCATCCTCAACGATGATGGTCAGGCCAGCTGTGTTTCACCAGCCAATCCAGCCTGGACGGTCGCATGTGAGCTTGACCTGAATACGACGAACCTCGCTTCGAGCGCACAACTCGGCGCGGCCGCGGTCACCGAAGAGATTCTGGTCGGCACGGTGCAACAGTCCATCGACCAGGTCGGACAATCCAAGTGGTACAAGTTCAAGGTTCAGCCCAACAGCAAGCTCATCGTCGAGTTGACGAATCTGCCGGCCAACTACGACCTGACCATGTACAAAGACATTGCCTCGACCTTCCAGTCGCTGCTCAACACCGAAACCAACGACGACCTGACGCTGCTCGGCGCTGAGTTCGCACCGGACGCTTTCTCGCCGGATGCGTTCAGCCCGGACGCCTTCTCGCCGGATGCGTTCAGCCCGGATGCCTTCTCCGGCGCGCAGATGCGCAGCATCGTGGCGGTCTCCGCGTTCGAGGGCACAACCAGCGAAGGCATCATCGCCAACACCTGGGAGAATGACGGTGACTATTATGTACGTGTCAAGGGCCGCAACGGCGCCTTTGCGCCCGGTCAAGAGTATCAGCTAAAAGTTACGCTGATGACCGGCGGCTGCAAGGATGTTACGACAGCCCTGCCGTCGTCGAGTCTCGGTGCGACGGCTGGCAACTTCAAGACCGTCATTCTGGCCGACTTCAGCCGTATGGCGGGAACCCCGGCAGAGATCACCGCAATGCAGGCCAAGCTGAACCAACTGGCTGCCCGACCCGAGGTTGCCGGCGTGGTGGTCAACGTGGCGGTCGATAAACCGCGTCGCGGCGGCCAACGCCCAGGCGGATGCCAGCCCGGATTGTCCGTTTGCCAAGAATCTGGTCGCCGAGTCGATCAAGAAGATCGTCGATGGCTATGGCGCGGCGAACCCGCTGGAGTATGTGGTCATCGTCGGCAACGACAACGTGATTCCGTTCTTCCGCCATCCCGATCAGGCCAGCCTGGCCAACGAACGCAACTATGTGCCGCCGGTACGCGACGCCACGGCTTCCCAGGCCAGCCTGCGCTTGGGCTATGTACTGGGCCAGGACCGCTATGGCGCGGATGTGATCATCTCCTTCAACGATGGTACGCTGCCGATTCCCAACTTGGGGGTTGGTCGCCTGGTCGAGACGACTGGCGAAGTCATCGGCATGATCGACGCCTACCTGAGTACACCGAATGGCGTCGTCGCCACACCCACCAGCTCGCTGGTCACCGGCTATGATTTCCTGGACGACGCGGCCAACGCGGTTCGACAGGAGTTCGAGGCTGGCATCGGCAACCCATCCACCACGTTGATCGCCGACCGCACGTGGGCGCCCACCGACCCGCGTTCGTGGAGTTCCCAGCAGCTGAGCGACACGCTGTTGAGCCAGCGCCATGACCTGGTCTTCCTAGCCGGTCACTTCAGCGCCAGCAGCGCGCTGGCCGCGGACTACAGCACGCGGCTGTTGGCTAGCCAGGTGGCGAACTCGCTGGTGGATTGGACGAACATCCTGATCTTCAGCGCAGGCTGCCATTCAGGGTACAACATCGTCAACGAACATGGCGTGCCCTTCGTGACCGTAGAGCCAGACTGGGCGCAGGCCTTTGCACGCAAGAAAGCCACCTTCATCGGAGGCACCGGCTACCAGTATGGCGACACGGACTTCGTCGAATATGGCGAGCGGCTCTATCAGGAATTCTCGAAGCAGTTGCGCCGTGGACAGGGACCGGTGGCGATCGGCAAGGCGTTGGCCGCGGCCAAACTTCAATACCTGGCCGACACCGGCACCATGCGCCCGATCCACGAGAAGTCGCTCTTGCAGGCAACGCTCTTCGGCCTGCCCATGCTCAAGATCAACATGCCGACCGGGCGCGGCGATCCTGCTGGCGAAACATCTGTCGTCGGCTCGACCACGCCGTTCAACGTCGATCCGGGGCTGACGTTGGGTCTTACCTACTTCGACCTGATCGTCAACCCGACGCTGACGGAGAAGTCGGTGACGCTCAAGGACACGGCTTCGGATGCGACCATCGAGGCCAAATACCTGTCGGGCGCCAACGGCGTCGTCACCAACCCGGCTGAACCGGTGTTGCCGCTGGAGAAGCGCAACGTGACCGCAGCCAATACCGTGTTGCGCGGGGTCGGCTTCCGCGGCGGTGCGTATCAGGATGCGCCGAACATCTTCCCGTTGACCGGCGCGGCCACCACAGAAATCCGCGGCGTGCATCCCATCTTCTTCTCGGACACCTTCTACCCGGTGCGGCCCTGGAACATCAACTATTTCGCGGCCCTGGCCAACGGTCCGACCTGGTTGATGGCGTTGCCCGCCCAGTATCGATCCGAGTCATCCACATCGGTGGATGGTATCTTGCGCAAGTACGGGCGCATGGACTTCCGTCTCTACTACAGCGCCAATACCCAGTCGTTCGACAGCGCCGCGTTCCAGACCCAGATCATCCCTGCGCTGGCTGCACCGCCGGAGATCGCGCGGGTCGTCAGCTTTACCGAGGGCGACAACCTCAACTTCATGATCACCGTGCTCGGCCATCCGGCCGCCGGTATCCAGGAAGTCTGGGTCACCCATACCGAGTTGGCGCAGAATCCCGACCAGAGCTTCAGCGGCGAATGGCGCTCGCTCAACCTGACCCAGGACGCTGCCAACAGCACGCAGTGGAAGGGCGTCCTGCCGCTCAATGGCAAAGCGCCCGAAAGCATTCGCTTCATGGTGCAGGCTGTCAATGGGGTGGGTCTGGTGTCGCTGGACGCCAACTTGGGTGACTATTACCAACCCAACGTGGATCCGGGCGCGCCCTCTCAGGATGTGTCGGGCAGCGACAGCCAGGCAAGCCCAACTTCGCTGACGTTTATCTCCCCGCCAACTCAGGGCGCTTACGGCACCGAGGTTCTCTTCAAAGTCAAGCTGGAGAGCAACGGAACACCGATTCCAAATCAGAAGATCAGCTTTGCACTCGATTCACAGCGGTTGAACGGCGTCACCGATGGCAGTGGTTTGGTCGAGTTCAACCTGGTCCTGCTTGGATTGCCCAAGGCGGGCCAGGCCTCTGCGACCTTTGCCGGAACCACGCTCTTCAAGTCGGTATCCGCGGCCACGGCCTTCCAGGTCGTCAAGCAAGCAACCGAGGTCAGCCTGGAAAATGTCGCGGTTCCCCCATCGACTCGAACGCCAGGCCATGTCAACGCTGTCGTCGTCCCGCGGATCATGGCGACCTTGTCCGACGTGGGCGACCGTCCATTGGGTGAAAAGAATGTCTTCTTCAACGTGACAGGGCCAGAGGGATCGTTCAGCGTTGCGCTCATCACCGACTACGCCGGTCGCGCCTTCCTGGACTTCGCCACGCTGCAAGAAGAGCCGCTGCCGGGCGGTCGCTATCAGGTGGAGGCCTTGTTCAGCGGCGCGGTGACGCTCGTCACAGGTGAAGTGGTGACGCTCGACGATGATCGCTACAATCCGACTTCCGCATCACAGTTCTTCGATGTGCCTGGAACGCCAACGGCCATCGATCCGGGCGAGCAACCCGAGCCTGACGATGGCGATGACAGCCCCTTCAAACTGTACATGCCTATCATTACGCGGTAGTTCTATGCAGGAAGGGGCGTCAGAACGCAGAAACTGCAATTGACTGCTGACCAGGATCAAAAGAGGGTGGATTCAATCCACCCTCTTTT